>CAXTUV010000212.1:0-5962 GCA_964247445.1 uncultured Acidobacteriaceae bacterium
GCGCCGAGGGAGAGGCCATAGGGGCCTGCGCCCACTACGGCGACATCTGTTGTGTTTTGCATGGACGAAATGGCTCCTTCAGGAATCTGGGAACATTTGTACTGGAAAGTAACAAATTTTTCCCGAAATGGAACTGGCCTGAGAAATTATTACGCTTCAACACCGGCAATGCTTCTGCCTCTTGCCCTAATATCGGCAGAGGCCGGCAAAGAGATGAATCGGCTGTAAACCTGCCGGCAGCGAGCTTGAACCATGCCCAATTCTTTTCGGGTTCTTTTTGTCTCCACGCAGCCTTGGCCCCATGTGGCCCGGCTTGCCGCGCGCTTCCTCGCCTATGGGGCTGCGCTTTCCGCCATTTGCCCGGACGAAGGCCAACTCGCGGCCCTACCCGGCTTGCGGCATCGCTTCCGATTCCATGTCAGCCGCCCTTTTCACTCGCTGGTTGCCGCCATTGAGGCAAGCGGGGCGGAACGGCTTGTGCCCACCGATGATTTCTCGGTTTGGCTGCTCCATGATTTAGCAGCCCGCTCGCCCCGCTTTCGTCCGCTGGTGGAGCGCTCGCTTGGCGTGGAGATCGGCTTCCCTACCCTGCGCTCGCGGTTTCGGCTCCTGTCCTTGGCGCGGCAGCTCGGCATCGCGGTTCCCGAGACGGAAATCCTGCGCGAAGCCGGGGATCTCCGCGCCTGGTGCCGCAATCATCCGGGACCCTATGTGCTGAAACGGGACGGCACCTGGGGCGGGCAGGGCGTGGCGATCGCCGGCACGGAAGCCGAAGCCGCCCATGCAGTGGAAGCCCTGCGGCGGCCGGCCGACCTGCGTGACCGCGCGACGCAATGGCTGCGAAACGGCGATGGCGCGGCTTTCGCGCATCCGCGCTGCCTCCGCGAAGCGGAAATCACCGTGCAAAGCTTTGTGGACGGTACCCCAGCCAATGCGATGTACGTCTGTGAGAACGGCAGGCTCGTATCCGAGGTGCAGGTCAAGGTTGCCGCCTCACGCGGACGCACCGGTCCTTCGCTCGCCGTTCAAATTATCCGTGACGAACGGATCAGCCGCGCCGCCCGGCTGCTGGCTGAACAGCTTCGGCTCAACGGCTTTTTCGGCCTCGATTTCATTCTGAATGACGCGGGCGAGCCAATGCTGATTGAGCTGAACCCGCGCGCTACGCAGTTGGGACATGTGCAAGTCGCCTCGCAGCTGGACCTTGCCGGAGCTTTGTGGACTTCGTGGACGGGTTTGGAGCCCGCGGCCTCGGGGGACGCGGGCTTGAGCGAGCTGGTGGCGTTTTACCCGGACGGGGACCGGCTGGCGCGCACAACCGCCGGCTTCGGGAACTGCCGCACGGATATCGCACCGATGGACGCGGACCGGATGGCACTGGCCACGCTCCGGCTCAGTGCAAGGCGGGCGCGGATACGCCGCCGGCTCTGGACCGGGCTTGCGAACCTGAAAGGCACGATGGTGACCGAGGAGGTGCGGCAGCCGTTCCTGTATCCGGAACACCTGCGCGCCGCCCCGGCAACCTCGGAGGAGTACAAGGAGGCTACACAGCTTTCCATGCCGGCGACGGCCTTTCCGGCTATTGGGTAAAGCGTTCAGCCTAGACGCGCCGAGGAGGTGCAGAAAGAGTGTTCCTGAGGGAAAGCTGTAGAAAGGCTCGCTCCGCGCTTGACAGCGATGACGAATGCTCCAGCAGGCAGGCGGCCGTCTTGGTACTTACCCTACTTCCCCCGGCGTTCCCGGCTCGACCGGCTTTTCCCAGGCGGGCACGGGGCGCTCAGCTTCGGGCAGGTTGCGGCCGCGCACGCGGTCGTACCAGTATTCGTCGCTGACCGGGCCCATCGCCTCGTTATAGAGCAGGGTGCCGCCGATCGCCTGGCGCAGCTCCTCGGTGAAACGTTGGAGCGCGCGCAAATCGTCCGCCGTCGCCGCCCGCTGCGCCTCGCCCGCCTTAATAAATTTCTGGTAGCCGCGGTCGAGGATGTGCCCGATCTGCCCGTCATATACCACGCCGCTTCGCACCCGGACCTCCGGCAGCTCCTTACCCGGGGCGATTACCGCCGCGCAGCCATACTTGGCCACGCGCACCCCGTTCGGCACGCTTGCGACCGAGCCGGGCGTGGACACATCGAACTTGTAGCCTCGCAAAGCGGTGAGGGATTCTTCAAACGTCGGCGGCTTCATGCGGCCTTTTTTCAGCACGGACTTATGAGCTCCACAAGGAAAGTACACTTAAGACTACCGCACAGGACGGAGCTCGGATGGCAGCACTTGCACCTCAGATGGAAGTCAGTTTCGGTGAACTGCCGCACGAGCGCGTCGGCCATACCCCCTTGCTCCGGCTCGACAGGCTGACCGAGCACATCCCGGGCGCGCATGTGCTCGCGAAAGCCGAGTGGGCCAACCCCGGCGGCAGTGTGAAGGACCGCGCGGCGACTGCGATCATCCGTGCCGCGCAGGCCGGAGGGCGTTTGCTGCCGGGCTCGGGTGACTGCCTGCTCGACGCTACGAGCGGCAACACAGGCATCGCTTATGCCATGCTGGGCGCGGCTATTGGCTTCCCGGTCACGCTGTGTGTTCCGTCCAATGTGTCGCCCGAGCGCAAGCGCATTCTCCAGGCCTACGGGGCTGAGATCTTCTGGACCGACCCCGGCGAGGGCTCGGACGGGGCCATCCGCAAGGCGCGCGCGCTGGCCGCCGCAGAGCCCGAGCGTTACTTTTACGCCGACCAGTACGGCAATGAGAACAACTGGCGCGCCCACTACCTGACCACCGCGAATGAAATCTGGGCGCAGACCGAGGGCCGCGTCACGCATTTCGTCGCGGGCCTGGGGACGAGCGGAACCTTTATGGGAACGACCCGGCGGCTGCGCGAACTGAACCCGCGCGTGCAGTGCATCTCCATGCAGCCCGACTCGCCCTTTAATGGGCTCGAAGGCCTGAAGCATATGGCGACCGCGATCGTGCCCCGCATTTACGACCCCTCGCTTGCCGACCGCAACGTTGAGATGGAAACCGAGCGCGCACATGCGATGGCCCGCCGCCTGGGTCGCGAGCTGGGGCTGCTGGTCGGGGTATCGGCGGCCGGCAATGTCGCGGCCGCCCTTCAGGTCGCCGAGGAGGAAGCCGCCGAGGGCCGAGAGGCGGTCGTGGTTACAGTATTATGCGATTCCGCCGATAAGTACCTCAGCGAGCGGTTCTGGGATGAAGCATGAAGCTGACCCAACTGGTTCTGAACACCCTGCGCACGCACGGAGAGGAAACCTACCCGCACGAGTGCTGCGGCGTCCTCGTGGGGCATGCGACCCCGGACGGCAATCGCGTCGAAGCAGCCGTGCGCGCGGGCAACACCCGCACCGACTCCGCCCATAACCGCTACCACATCGCTCCCGAGGAGCTGATCCGCATTCAGCGCGAAGCCCGCAAAAACGATTGGGACATTGTCGGCTTCTACCACTCGCACCCCGACCACCCGGCGCAGTGGTCCTCGACGGACTTAGCCGAGGCGCATTGGCTAGGCTGCTCCTACGTCATCACGGCGGTCGAGGGAGGCCGCGCCGCACAGACCCATGCCTTTTTGCTCCAAGGTACGACCGAGGATGATAAGCAGTTCACCGACGAGCGGATTGAGATTACGCCGACTGACCCGGTCCATGTGTAGGCCCGTGCACCGCAAAGGCGGCGGCTCACATCTATGCAGGGGAGGAGACGCATGCAGATTTTGATTCCTACCCCGTTGCGCGCCTTTACCGGCCAGCAGTCCACTGTGCCCGTGGAAGCCCCGACCGTGCAGGCCGCGCTCGACCAGCTCACCGCGACGCATCCCGAGCTCAAGCGCCATCTCTTTTCCGAGGACGGAAAGCTCCGCGCCTTCGTGAACCTTTACCTGAACGACGAGGACGTCCGCTACCTGCCGGAAAAAGAATCCACCAGCGTAAAGCCCACCGACGCTCTTTCCATTATCCCCTCCATTGCCGGCGGGGACTAGCCGTCCAGGCATCGACGCCTTCGGAGTAAAGGCCAATGCACACACGGGCAGTCCTTCTTCTCCTCGGCTTCGTTGCGCTGGGCTGCCGTAAGGTGCCCGAGCCCATCCTTCAGCTGCAAACCTACGCTGACTTACGGCACAAGGTCAGCTTTGAATACCCCGCCCCATGGGCCCTCACGCGACCTCTCACTACCTATTTGGCGGCTCCTGACCTCGGTCTGGAACACCCGCCCTCGGCCGTGATTTCGGTGACGCGCGACGACGAGCCGCGCCTCCGCGGGTCGGACTTTCAAGCCGCGGAGTTTGTGTATGCGGTCCGCACCGGACTCTCGGACGCGGCTTGCGCGGCGATTGCGGGCCCGATGACGGCTGAGGTCGGGGGCACACGCTTCCACACCCGCGAAGGCGGCAACGCGGGCATGATGCACACGCGCGATGACCATGTGTACTCCATCCTCCATGGCCCCAACTGCTTTCTATTCGACCTGGCCCTGTTACGCACGGCAACCGATGCGACACGCCCCATGACGGACCGCGAGCAGGGCGACCTCCAAACCGAATTGATGCAGATTCTAGCCTCCGTCAGCTTGCAGTAACGGCTCTGAGCCGAAACACCGAATCGCGTCATCTGACGAAAAAGAGGACTTTTGATGGCCACCGCGACTTTAGCCCCGCCCGACATTCTCCCTGAGCTTACTTCCGATGACCTCCAGCGTTACGGCCGCCACCTGATCCTGCCCGAGGTGGGCGTCGAGGGCCAGCGCAAGCTCAAGGCCGCGCGCGTGCTATGCGTGGGCACCGGCGGGCTGGGCGCGCCGCTCGCGCTATATCTGGCGGCGGCGGGCGTCGGTACGCTCGGGTTGGTCGATTTCGACACGGTGGACGCGAGCAATCTTCAGCGGCAGATCATCCACTCCACCCCGGATGTGGGACGGTTGAAGGTCGACTCCGCTGCCAATAAGCTCCACGCGCTCAATCCGTCGCTGAACATCGTAAAGCACAATGTGATGCTCACGAGCGCGAATGCCCTAGAGATCTTCCGGGACTACGACGTGGTCGCCGACGGCACCGACAACTTTCAGACCCGCTACCTAGTCAACGACGCCTGCGTGCTCACCGGGATTCCGAACGCCTATGGGTCCATTTTCCGGTTCGAGGGGCAGTGCTCGGTGTTCGCGGCCAAGGACGGCCCCTGCTACCGCTGCCTGTACCCCGAGCCGCCGCCGCCGGGGCTGGTGCCCTCCTGCGCCGAGGGCGGCGTCCTGGGTGTTTTGCCCGGCCTAGTCGGCACGCTTCAAGCGACCGAGGTCATCAAGCTCACCTTGGGTATCGGCGAGCCGCTCGTCGGGCGCTTGCTGCTTGTCGACGCCCTGAGCACTCGTTTCCGCGAGCTCAAGCTGCGCAAGAATCCCGACTGCCCGGTCTGCGGAACGCACCCGACAGTGACCGAGCTGATTGACTACAACCAGTTCTGCGGCGTGGCGGGCGCGCAGGAGTCCGTGACGGAACAAGCAGCCAAAGGAGGAGCCTTGCCTCAGCAAAACGGCGTCGACCAGATTTCCGTGCAGGAGCTCAAGCGCCGCCGCGATGCGGGGGAGAACCCCTTCGTGCTTGACGTGCGCGAGCCCTGGGAGTACCAGCTGGCCAACATCGGCGGCACCCTCATCCCGCAAGGCGAGCTCCCCGCACGCTTGGGCGAGCTGCCCCGCGACCGGACCATCGTGACCCAGTGCAAGGCCGGAAGCCGCAGCCAAAACGCGGCGGAGCTTTTGAAGGCGCAAGGATTTCAGGTGGAGAACCTAGCCGGTGGGATCACTGGCTGGTCGAATGAGATTGACCCATCGGTGAAGAAATACTAACCGTTAAGTTATGGAGTTAGCTCGTTTCGTGTTGCGGATGAACCAGCTGAGTAGATGTCTATGACATTTGCACAGATCAAAGCAGCGCCAAGGCCCCGAGAACAACTACACCGAC
>CAXTUV010000213.1:0-2779 GCA_964247445.1 uncultured Acidobacteriaceae bacterium
GCATTTCTCCAAACCGCCGCACGAACCGCAACCCTGGCCGGTGCCGCCGGCCGCGTTCATACTCTCCTGGCCGAGCCGGCCGCCGCCGCGCCGCGCTCCAAGCACGACCAGATTCAGCTCGCGCTTATCGGCGCGGGCATCCAGGGCCAGCACGACACGTCCTTTGCCGTGCAGGTACCGGGGGTCAAATTGGTGGCCGCGGCGGACTGCTACGACGGCCGGCTCACGCATATTAAGGAGGTCTACGGGCAGGATGTGTTTACCACGCGCGATTACCGCGAAATCCTCACCCGCAAGGACGTGGACGCGGTGCTGATCGCGACGCCCGACCACTGGCACAAGCAAGCCGCAAGCGACGCCATGGCCGCCGGCAAGGATGTGTACCTGGAAAAACCCATGATCCACGTGTACCCGGACGGCCCGGCGATTATCGAGGCAGCCAAGGAGAACAAGCGCATCTGCCAGATCGGTTCGCAGCGCGTGAGCTCGGTGGTGTACCTCAAAGCCAAGGAGCTGCTTCAATCGGGAGCGATCGGCAAGCTGAACCAGGTAAGCGCATATTGGGACCGCAACTCCTCGCTCGGCGCGTGGAATTACTCAGTTCCGCTCGATGCGTCTACTCAGACCTGCGATTGGGAGCGCTTCCAAGGCAACGCGCAACACATCCCCTGGAACGCCGAGCGGTTCTTCCAATGGCGCAAATGGAGCGACTACGGCTCGGGCGTCGCGGGCGATCTGTTCGTTCACCTGTTCAGCGGTACGCACTTCATCACCGGTGCGAACGGTCCCACGCGCGCCATGGCGACCGGCGGTTTGCGCTTTTGGAAAGATGGCCGCGATGCGAACGATGTGCTGCTGGCGCTGTTCGACTACCGCGAAGGATTTAACCTGAGCCTGCGCGTCAACTTCGTCGACGGCGGGGCGGAGGGCGAAGGCTTCCTGTTCACGGGGTCCGAGGGCTTAATGGAGATCAACGGGACGACGCAAAGCGTAACCGTGACCCGTACGCCGCGCGAGGTGGAACCGGGGTATACGGTGTCGACCTTCGCCGACGCCATGCAGAAAGAGACGGTCGCGGCGTACCGGAAGAAGTACCCCGTGGAACACCCGGAAGGCCCGCCGGCGGAGCAGACCGAAACGTTTGTCGCGCCCAAAAGCTACTCGGACTCCTACGATCACTTCAAGAATTTCTTTGCCTCGGTGCGGAGTCGCAAAGAGCCGGTTGAGGATCCGACCTTCGGCTTCCGCGCGGCGGGCGCGGCGCTGCTCGGCAACATGAGCATCCAGAAAAACGCGATTATCGGCTGGGACCCGGACGCGATGCAGGTGGTGTCCTGATGCGGCGCTGGGCTTGGCTTCTCCTCGCGCTTCCCGTGGCTGCCCTGGCGCAAGACCCTGAACACGCGACCGAGTTCCGGCTCCAGCATCCAGGCGCGGGCCCGGGCGGGGTGGAGCGCATGGCGTTTGTCGCGCACCGGCTCGGCACGGACCACTCCGAGGGCATCGCCATGATGGACGTGGACGGCGACGGCAAGCCGGACCTCCTGAGCGGCGCGTACTGGTACCAAAACCCTGGACCGGGCGGCGCGGAGTGGAAGCAGCACCAGTACCGCACGGTGGGCATCCATAACGAGTTCGTTTCGGATTGCGGCGAGTGGGTGGTCGACGTGGACCACGACGGCTTGCCGGATTTGGTGACCGCCGGATGGATCCAAAACGGCCTAATGTGGTACCGCAACCCCGGTCCGCAGGCGACCGCCGCGGGCGCGATGTGGCAAGGGCAAAAGATCACGGACTCCTTCGATACCGAGGGCGGCGCGTGGGCCGACATTGACGGCGACGGCAAGCCGGACCTGGCACTCGCGCATTACAATCGCGCGGGCGTGCTGTGGGTGAGCTTTGCCGAAAAGACCCCGCAAGTGCACCACCTCGGCACGAAAATTCAGGACGGCCACGGGGTCGGGGTCGCGGACATCAACGGCGACGGCAAGCCCGATGTACTGACCACCCATGGCTGGTTTGAGCAGGTGGACGCCAAGAATGACAAGTGGATCTGGCATGCCGATTGGACGCTCGGCGATGCGGGCTTTCCGATCCTGGGCTACGACGTAAACCACGACGGCAGGATGGACCTGATCTACGGGCAGGGCCACGGCTACGGCTTGTATTGGCTGGAGCAGACCGGCACGGCGGCAGCGCCGAAGTGGGAGCGCCACATGATCGACGAGTCTTTCTCGCAGTCGCACGCTTTGGCGCTGGCCGATTTGGACGGAGACGGCGTCCCGGAGCTGGTGACGGGCAAGCGGTACCGGGGCCACTCCGGCGCGGACCCGGGCTCGTATGATCCGGTGGTGGTGTATGCCTACCGTCTGCCGACGGCCGGTGAGTTCGCGAACACGAAAGACCCGGTGTTCACCCGCACCACGCTGTCAGAGAATGGCACGGCCAGCATCGGGACGCAGGTCATCGCGGCCGACCTGGACGGAGACGGCGACGTTGATATCGCGACAGCGGGCAAACTCGGCGTGCATGTACTCGAGAACCTGAAAACCAATAACATCGCGAAAAACGTGCGCGAAGAAGAGCAGCCCATCAACCGCCAATGGCCGTTCCCGGGCGAGGGGAAGGAAGTGCCGCAGGAGGACGGGCCGACGCCGCAGTAAGTTCTCTAAATCCATTAAGCCTGGGGCGGACGCTGCCGCTCCAGCGCGCTCAAGCGCTCATCATGCCGAGATTGCTCGGCGTAGAACTGGGTGTAGTCCGCGGCCAGCTTGTCGAG
>CAXTUV010000213.1:2789-5952 GCA_964247445.1 uncultured Acidobacteriaceae bacterium
GCTTACCCCCAAGCTCGCTGCGTAGCTCACTTCTAAGCCCATCGATTTTGCTGTCAATTTTTGCGTCCAGCTTATCCATCCGTGCTTCCATGCGTCCGACAAAGTAAAGCAGCAGCGCCACGACCACGCCCGTGTTGACGATTCCAAAAATAATTGGAATGCCTATCGCCAGGTAAAGCTGCTGATTCGTCATGTACTGAGTTTAGCAGTGCTTTGCGCCGTCATCAGCATAGTTGCTGTTCGTCTCAAGGCAGCGGCAGAGGCTTGCCCGCGCGCGGGTCGGCTGCGTTCCAATCGCGGCCGAGACGCGCAGCGATTGTGGCTGCAATCCGGCTCTGCGTTACCGGTAACGTATGCGCCTCCAAGCCTTGCTTCGGGATATCTTTGCCTAACATCCCGATAAAGATGTACTTAGAGCCGGGCTCTTTCGCGCCGTGGTCCTTCCAGCCCTCGGGCGCGTCGCCGCGGCCGTGGTCGGTAGTGAAAATCAGGTCGGTCGAGCCGCGGTACTCGGGCATGGCCTGGAGCGCGGTCCACAGACGCTGCAAGTAGGCGTCCACGCGATGCGCCGACAGGAGGTACTCGCCGTAATTGCCGGCGTGTGCCCAGTCGTCGGTTTCGCCGAAAGAGACAAACAGCACCCGCGGGTGTTTGCGCTTCACGTACTCCATCGCGGTCGCGAAGACGGGCGCGTCGAACGGCTCGTCATCCCACACGCGCGGGGCATCGGCTTTCTGCTCGTTTAAGAGCACCAGCGCGGGCGGCTGCGGATTCATGACAAATGGGTCCCAACCAGCATTGACCGGAAAGCCGCAGCGGCCTTTATTCACAATGCCGTTGATGACCTCCCACGCGCCGAACGCGGCAGCCGTGTGCTCCAAGCCGGGCTGCTTGTTCAGCCATTCCAGCACGGTCACATTCGGGTTGGGGATGTTGTCGTTCGAGTGAACGCGCGGGTCGGGGTGGCCGGTCAGGGTTTCAGAGTAGCCGGGATAGGAAAAGTTCAAGCCGTTGGTGACAGATGCATCCGACCCGAGATCACGGTCGCCCCACATCACCCCTCGGGGAACGAGCATGCTCCACACAAACGGCATCAGCCGCGCGCGGCGCTCCTCAGGTGTCGGCGCGAGGAATTTCTGCTTGAGCGCATCGACATTGCGGCCGTTGTAATACCGGTCCGGCGTGAGCAGCGAGGCGTCCGCGCCGCGGAACATCTCCTGCCAGCGCAGCCCGTCGGTCATGACAAGCACGACGTTGCGCGCGGGGGGCGCGGCATGCAGTGCAAATGGAATCAGGATAAGAGCAAACAAGCCGAATCGCATTCGGGCCAGACTACCTGTACCGCCGTGAACGGCAGGTAAATGCGCCCTCCTGCGCGGCCGATTTGCGCGAAGCAAGGGCGGCTGCTGCGCCCTTGCTGTCCGAACTCCTCAGACGATCGGATTCCTGAGAATGTCGCATAAGGCATGGAGCCGCGCGGCATCCGTCGGGTTCGCGGGAGCACTCTTGTCCACCTTCGCGGCCATGGCGCTGAGCTTGGCCCGGTCCTTCGCGTCGAGATTGGATTGCTGAGCGTGGTCCAGCTCTTTCTGCAAGTCGGCGATGCGCCCGGCGGGCAGAGCTTTCGACCGCGCCAGTTGATCCACATACGCTTTGGCGACGACAAGCTGCGCGGGCCAGTCCACCTTCTGTTGGTCTTGCACGTTCAGCTCGCGAACGCGCACAGCCTTCGCCGCATCGATCTCGTTCTGCGTCAGGAACTTGGTCGGGGTGAGCTCGAAGACATCAAGTCCGCGCGCGATTTCAGACGCATACACATTGCCGTTGTACCAGTAGGCTGACCAGTCGCCACCCAGCACGACTGTGTTCGCATCAATCGGTCCGCGGTCGAAATAGGCGATCTCAAACGGATGCGCCGGGTCCGTGAAATCCATCACCGATACGCCGCCCTGATACCAAGCCTGCACTTCAATATCGCGGCCGGGCACCGGGATGAGCGAGCCGTTGTGGGCCACGCAGTTCTCCGTGTCGCCCTGCGCGGCGGGCAGCTTGTAATAGCTGGCCAGGCTCAGCTTGTCGTCGTGGAGTCGGAAGATCGCATCCGCGCCCCATTTATTAGGGTCGTTGGGCCGGCAGCGCGCGCCCAGGCCACCGCCCCACTCATCGGTAAACACCACCTTGCTGCCGTCATTCGAGAAGGAAGCGGAGTGCCAGTAGGAGTAATTCGGGTCATTCACCGCGTCCACGCGCTTGGGGTGCACGGGGTCCTTGATGTCGAGCAGGATGCCGTTGCCGGAGCAAGCGCCGGCGGCCAAGCCGATGGCCGAGTAGACCGTGATGTCATGGCACTGGTTAGTGTCGGCCGGCTCCTTTTTGCCGTGCGAGCCGCCGTTATTCAGGCCGTTCAGCGCGCCGGTACGCGCGTCGACAAAGAGGCGCGGGTTGGAAACGATCTTGGCTTCCTGCGGCGCGGCAACCGGTACCTGGATGACGTCGATGCGGAACAGAGCGGTGTTCGGATTCTTATCAGGAGTATCCCCCGAGCAGCCTTCAAGCTCGTCGGACTGCCGCACGAACGAGGTTCCGGACACGTAGATATACACATTGTCCTTATCGTTCGGGTCTACGACGAGGGTGTGGGTGTGCGAGCCGCGGCAGGTCTGCACGGCAGCTAATTGGCGCGGGTTGCGGATGTCGGAGATGTCGAAGATGCGTACACCCCGAAAGCGCTCTTTTTGCGCGACCGGGAGGCGGCGCTGCTTACCTTGGCCTTCCCCTTCCTTTTCCGCCGAGGCCGGCTCCGCCGGAAATCCCTGCGTACCGCAGTCAAGACGCCCGTTTGTCGCTTCGACCGACATGAACATCAGGTTGTTATAAACCGAAACATCCCCTTGGCCACCGGGGCAGATGAGCGAGGTCAGCAGCTTGGTCTTCGCGGGGTCGGCGATGTCGTAAATATTCACGCCGTAGAAGTTGCCCTGAAACAAGTGCGTGCCTTGAAATGCGAAATCGGAGTTGGCGAACGCGAGCTCGGCGAAGATGGCTTGCGCCGACTTCGGCGCTTTCAGGGCACCGCCTTCCCCAAGCCGGTTCAGCGTTGTTTCTGCGTTGCCCGACTCAAGCGCATTCGGGGGCAGTTGGAAAGCGTTCGGTTTTTCGAGGA
>CAXTUV010000214.1:0-5934 GCA_964247445.1 uncultured Acidobacteriaceae bacterium
CGAACATGCCGCCGAGGATCAGCAGCGCTTCGTGAAATGTCTTCGCTCGGAAGAAGACCCACGCAACATTCACGAGCACGAAGGTCAGCAGCCCGAGTCCGGCTGAGGCTGCACGGCCCGGGCGGTACCCGCGGAAAGCTGCCCGCAATACCTTTTCCACGGCCAGGTAAAGGCCGTGCAGCCCGCCCCAGACCACAAAAGTCCAGCTCGCGCCGTGCCATAGGCCGCCGACGAGCATGGTGGCCAGCAGCGAAAAATAGGTGCGCGCGTTTCCGTGGCGGTTGCCGCCGAGTGGGATGTACAGGTAGTCGCGCAGCCAGGCGGAAAGCGTGATGTGCCACCGGCGCCAGAAGTCAGTGAAGCCGATGGCTGCGTACGGAAAGCGAAAGTTGTCAGAGAGAGCAAACCCGAGACAAAGGGCCGCTCCGATCGCGGTGATGGAGTAGCCGGCGAAATCGCAGAAGATTTGGCCGCTGAAGGCCAGCGTCGCAATCCAAGCATCCACGAAGCCGGGAACGGTCCGGCCGTTATAAACCTGATCGACAACGGGAGTGAGGAAGCCGTCGGCCAGAACTGCTTTTTCAAACAGCCCCAGGGTCATCAACGCCAGGCCGAAGTGAAGTTGATCCGGCGTCGCTTTATGGGGAACTTCGAACTGCGGTACCAGTTCCGTTGACCGCATGATCGGCCCTGCCACAAGGTGCGGGAAGAATGTGACAAACAGGGCGTAATCCAGGAAGCCGCGGGCCGGCGCGGCGCGGCGAAGATAGATGTCCAACGTGTAGGACATGGTGGCGAAGGTATAGAACGAGATGCCGATGGGCAGAACAATGCTCGAGCGTGGCGGGCTGTACTGAACTCCTATGAGCGCCAGCAAGGATGAGAGATTCTCGACGAGAAAGCGGCCGTACTTGAAGTAGCAAAGCAGGCCAAGGCTGACGCCGACCGAAAGCAGCATCCAGGCTCGCCGCTTCCATGGCCGGTTTGCCTGCGCCAGGCCGCGCGCCGCGAACCAGTCCACGACGGTCGACAGCCAGAGCAAGAGGACGAACGGCGGGTTCCAGGCCGCGTAGAAAACGTAGCTGGCTAGGAGCAGATTGATCTTCTTCGCCTTCCACGAGAACGGAAGAGAATGCAGAAGCAGCACAATCGCGAAAAACAGAATGAAAATCAGTGAATTAAAGACCACAGCCACTCTCCTTAGCCTCTGCTAAGGACCCGAAGCGGGAGAGTTCCATTACGAGGACCAGAGCGGCCACCAAGGGCAGGATGAGGATGGAAACGACGGCGTCAGACATGAAACTTCCTCTGAAATTGATGGGCAATCGGTGAAACAGGCCTGGACGGTCTGCCCCGAGTTAGGAGGAGCGTACGGGCCCGCTGCTCGATGGTCTTCAGCAAGATCTCAAATAAAGCTCAAAATGCGCTCAACCGGTCTAAAATCGGGAGCCAAGCCTGCGTCGAGTCTGACTTAGGGCGCTGAATGAGGATCCCTGCTGGGCAGGCTCCTCACTCTTCCTCGGTGTCGGCCTCGGCAGGGCTTAGTTTCCCTGAATGCAGCTCGTCGAGACGGCTATGTCCGAAAGTGCAAACAGCCTCGTCAGATTCGAAGGGTATGAGATAGACCGTGCCAATTGGCAGCTGCGGCACTGCGGCGAACTTCTGCTGCTGCACCGGAAAACCTTTGACCTACTGCTGTACCTGGTGGACCACGCCGAGCGTGTGGTGAGCAAGGATGAGCTGCTGCGGGCGCTGTGGCCGGACTCATTTGTCGGAGAAAGCAATTTAACCCAGCACGTCTTTCTTCTTCGGAAAACGCTGTCGAGGCATCCGTCGGAGACCAGAATCATCGAAACCGTGCCCGGCCGGGGCTATCGGCTGGCGGTTCCGGTCGAGGTGGATTCGAACCCTTCTCGACGCAATCCCGTCAACGCCGCCCCGCTCAATACCCTGGATGCAGCGATCCAGACACGGCCCGAAAACCAAGAAATTGGGCCGGATCGTGATCCCACTCAGAAGCCTGGAGCCAGCCGACCGACAGCCGTGCCCGAGGAGTTCGGCCCCAGGCATTCCCTCCACAGGAGCCGTAACTCGCTCGTCATCCAGTGGGCTTTTCTGCCAGCGGTCGTCACAGGCGTGTTGTTGGCTTTGCTTTACGTGGTTCGCTCGAAGCCTCCGGACCGCCAAAGGGTATCGAGGTATACGCAGATCACGCACGACGGCCATGCTAAGTGGCTCGGCGGAACCGACGGCAGCAGGATTTATTTCACACAGATTGACAAGGACGAAATTGCGCAAATTTCGATCTCGGGCGGTGTGGAGGCCCCGCTGCCGCTTGCCATCAAGGCTCCAAGAAGTGGGCAGGTGTCTCCGGACGGATCGACTTTGCTGATCCTTTCGCAGGCAAATGGCCAAGGACCCGCCACTTCGCTTTGGAGTGTGCACCTGATCGGCGGCTCGTATCGCTATCTGGGCTCCGCGATCTCGGCAGCTTGGTCTCCGGATGGCGAAAGGCTCGTTTGCGCCTCAGCCGGTGGAGACCTTTCCGTGATGCGGAGCGACGGCTCAGACAAGCATCAGATCGCCTCACCCGGCGGGTTTGTAACGTCCATGGCCTGGTCGCCTGATGGAAAGACAATCCGCTTCACGCGGGACGGATTTCTATGGGAAATCTCGCCGGAGGGCGGCAACCTTCGCCAACTCCTGCCCGGGTGGGGGGAAACGCCGACTCAGTGGAGCGGACAATGGTCGCCGGATGGAAGATTCTTCTTCGTTGCTGACGGGCAGATTTGGGTGCTTGAGGCAGAACCTTTGCATCAACAAACAGCTCCACCTCCTGTTCAACTCACCTTCGGCCCTATGGTTTGGGACCGACCGCTTCCCAGCCTCGATGCGAAAAGACTCTTCGCATCCGGGCGCGTCCGGCGGGGCGAATTAGTTCGCTTCGACCCGAAGTCGGCACGTCTCGAACCGTTCCTTAAAGGGATTTCGGCTGAATTTGTCGCCTTCTCCAGGAGCAAGCAAGCCGTGGCCTACGTTTCATACCCGGAGGGCCATCTCTGGCGAGCCGACGTGGACGGCAGCAAACCCATCCAGCTCACGGGCGATTCTGTTTCTCCAAGGTCGATTTGCTGGTCGCCGGATGGTTCGCAGATCGCGTTCGTCAATCGCACAAAAGACAATGTTGACGCGATCTTCTTGATCGCTTCGGACGGGACTGGAAAACCTCACCGGCTCTTCCCTGATGACCGGCAGGCGGAGACAGATCCGAGCTGGTCTTCGGACGGAAGGCGAATTACTTTTTCTACCGCACCCAATGTCGGAGGAAGTGCCGAATCCGACTTGAGAACCTTTGATCTCGCAAGCGGCGAAACTGCCATAGTCCCTGCCTCAACCGGCTTGCTGGTTCCTCGGTGGTCTCCTGACGGCCGTGCTCTCGCGGCCATGACTCTCGATACTGCAAAGCTGGAGCTCTTTAATCTACCCAGCGGAAAGTGGGTACCGCTCGCCACAGGCCACGTAGCCTTTCCAGAGTGGTCCCACGACGGCCGCTGGATTTACTACGTCGGTTGGCATCCTGACGCCGCCCTGATGCGCATTCGCGTCGCGGATGGAAAGCGGGAAGTGCTTGCCACTTTCGGCGAAGTCAGGTACACCGGCAGCTATACCCTATGGATGGGCCTCGACCCAAACAATAATCCGATGATGCTCCGCGACGAAGGGACCGATGATATCTACTCCCTGACGCTGCAAGACAGATAGCCGACCGCAACGCGCTTCCTCCTCATGGGCGGCTACTTTGGCTCTTCAGGACCATATCGGATTGGGGCTTTTGGATGAAGCTGCCTGGACTTAGAGCGGCTTTGGGGAAAGATCGGCTGAGGCTTTGCCCGCCTCTGCTGTTTACACAGCATTGTCCGCTTGCCCGGCTACCTGCTCCCAGAGCCAGGATAAGTCCAGATAGATGGGCGAGCCGGGCATGCTGAGCGCGTCGGCGACCATCCAGCTCGCGCCGTCCCACGCGAAAGCTTTAAGCAGTTCCGGATCGATCAGCTAAACGTGTTCCGTCCCCAGCGCGCGAAAGTCGGCGGCACGTGCGTCCAAATCAGCAAAGCGGTCGTCGGGCGAAACAATCTCAATGGCGATCAGCGGCGGGCTCCGTCCAAGGCTTGTATTTGAAAATTCTCAGCCGCGTCACGGCCACATCCAGTAGGCGAAACCGTCCCGGGCGGATCCGGGTTCGCAGCTCGGATAAAGGCACGACCAACCACGCTTCTCGATGCATCAGGAACCAATGGCCGATCAGCATCTGAACCCAGGAGTGAAGAGGTGTCGGCATCGGCCTTTCCAGAAGCTGCCCATCGACCAGCTCGGGCTCGTGCTCATAAGACGAGGCCAGGTACTTGCTCCTCAGTGACATGGCTGACGAAGCGGGGTGCCGTGCTCATGCCGAAATCGTACTCTCTTCATTCAGTGCAGCCATGGCCGCCTCCGTGGGGAGGCGTCGCAGCAGCGCCAAGGAGGCTGTGACCGCGTTCGTAAATTTAGTTTGGCCCGGCAGTTGCTCGCCGAAGATTGAGCGTTGCCCGAGAAAAACCCCGATCCCAGCGGCGGCTTGTGGGCGCAGCGCGTCTGCCCGCGCATCAAGAATGGTCAGCGGCTGCCCCGCGTCATCCGTGCCGCGCGCGAGATAGTGGATCCAGCTTGCGAGCACAAAGGTCGCGAGCGGCGCGGGGCGGCCGGCGGCGAGTAGGTCGGTGATGGAGGGCAGGAGCCACTTGGGGATTTTCGCCGAGCCCTCGGAACAGATGCGGGTCACCTGGTCGTTGATGGTTGGATTCGAAAAGCGCTCGATCAGCATGCGTTTGTAAGCCGCCAAGTCCACGCCAGGGATGCTCGGCACCACCGGCGTAACCTCCTCCATAAAGCGCTCGGTAAACCGCCGCAGGGTCGGGTCGGCCATGAGCTCGTGTACATAGGTATAGCCGCGCAGCGCGCCCAGGTATGCCATGGCCAGGTGGCTCCCGTTCAGCAACCGTATCTTCATCAGCTCGTACGGGGCCACGTCCGCGGTGAACTCCGCGCCCACGCGCTCCCACTGGGGGCGTCCGGCGCAGAAGTGGTCCTCAATCACCCACTGTTTGAAGGGTTCCGTTGCGACAGGCCAACGGTCGCGGTAGCCGCGGCGCTGTTCCAGTTCCGCGATGTCCGCGTCCTTGGTCGCGGGTGTGATGCGGTCGACCATGCTGTTGGGAAAGGCGACATGCTCGCCGATCCAGCGGGCGAGCTCGCCCGAGCGCAGCGCCGCGTAGCCGGTCAGCACACGGGCGATGACATGGCCGTTGCCTTGGAGATTGTCGCAGGACATCACGGTAAACGGAGCGAGGCCGCGCCGGCGTCGGCGGTCGAGCGATTCGACGAGCAGGCCGATGGAGGTCTTCGGGCTTTCCGGGGACCGAAGGTCGGCGGCGATCTGCGGGTCGTCCGCCAGGAAGGCGCCCGTCGCTTCGTCGATGAAGTAGCCGCCCTCGGTGATGGTGAGCGATACAATCCGGGTGTCGGGCGCGGCGAGCTTTTCAAGCGCCGCTTCCCGGTCGTCGGGGGCGAGCAGGAAGTTCGCGATGGACCCGATGACGCGCGCATCGTAGCCACTCGCGCTGCGCTCGATCACCGTGTAGAGCCCGTTCTGGGCCGCGAGCGCGTCCCGCATCCGGGCGTCCGCCGGCAGCACGCCCAGGCCGCACTCTCCCCACCGGTCTGTATCGGAAAAGCCGAGCAGGTCATCGAGGTACACAGCCTGGTGCGCGCGATGGAAGCCGCCGACGCCCATATGTACCGTGTGTTGCGGAAGCACGGACCGGTCATAGGTCGGAACGGCGATGTCCGGTCGCAGCTTTGGCAGATTGGCGTAGTTCAGGGCGATCGGCAGAGACA
>CAXTUV010000215.1:0-5399 GCA_964247445.1 uncultured Acidobacteriaceae bacterium
CTTACCACCACACCGACGGGCGGCCGCCCCTCAACACCCCCGGCGCGCCCCCCGACGGGCCTTTTACGGGTCCTGAGAAGCTCATCCCGCTGATGATCCTGAACGCGCTTGATGGGAAGCCGCTGCCCGTGTACGGCGACGGCTGCAATGTGCGCGACTGGCTCTACGTGGGTGACCATTGTCGGGCGATCCGCGCGGTCCTCGAGCGCGGCAAGCCGGGCGAGGTCTACAACATCGGCGGCGCGAGCGAGCGGGCCAACCTCGATGTGGTTCACGGCATTTGCGGCATTCTTGACGAGCTGCGGCCGGCCGCGCGGCCCCGCCGCGAGCTGATCCGTTTTGTAACCGACCGGCCCGGCCACGACCGCCGCTATGCCATCGACGCCCGCAAGATCGAGCGCGAGTTGGGCTGGACGCCTTCCGTGCGCTTCGAGCAAGGTATTCGTGAAACTGTCGCGTGGTACCTCGCCAATCTTCCCTGGGTCGAGGATGTGCGAACCGGCGCGTACCTGGAGTGGTTGGAAGCCAACTACGGGGAGCGGACCGGCCGATGAAAGGCATTATTCTCGCCGGCGGCTCCGGCACACGGCTGTACCCGGTCACGCATGTCGTCTCCAAGCAGCTGCTGCCGGTCTACGATAAGCCGATGATCTACTACCCCCTGAGCGCCCTGCTGCTCGCGGGCATTCGGGACGTGCTGATCATCTCGACCCCGCGGGACTGCTCGCTGTTTGAAGCGCTGCTGGGCGACGGCGCGCGCTGGGGCATCTCGATTCAGTATGCCGTCCAGCCCAGCCCCGACGGTTTAGCACAGGCTTTTGTGATCGGGCGCGAGTTTATCGGGGGCAGCCCGAACGCGCTTGTGCTCGGCGATAATATTTTTTACGGCGAAGCGCTTTCAAGCCTCCTGCGCCTTGCAGCCGCTAAGCAGCAGGGCGCGACTGTCTTCGCGTACCGCGTCAAAGACCCTGAGCGCTACGGCGTTGTCGAGTTTGACAGTCGGGGCCGCGCGGTAAGCCTGGAAGAAAAGCCGAGCTCGCCGAAGTCTTCCTATGCTGTGACCGGTCTCTACTTCTACGACAATGCAGTCGTCGATATCGCGGCAGGCCTCAAACCCTCGCCTCGCGGCGAGCTGGAAATCACGGATATCAATAAGGCCTACCTTGCCCAAGGCTTGCTGGACGTCAAGGTCATGGGCCGCGGTATGGCCTGGCTCGACACCGGTACGCACGATTCGCTCTGCGAAGCCGGCACGTATATCCAAACCATCGAGCGCCGGCAGGGCACGAAGATCGCATGCCCCGAGGAAATCGCCTATCGCAACGGCTACATCAATGCCGAGCAGCTCTGCGCGCTTGCTGAGCCCATTCGCAAAAGCGGCTACGGCCAGTACCTGCTCGACATCCTCGACGAGCACACCCCCATGCAGGTAGAAACATAATCGATGAAGGTTGAACCAACTGCTTTAGATGGTGTGCTGCTGCTCACCCCACGCCAGTTCGCGGACTCACGCGGCATGTTCATGGAAACCTACAACCATCGCGCGATGGAGGAGCTGGGTTTGCCGACCTTTTGGCCGCAGGACAACTTTTCCCTGTAGAAGCGCAACGTCGTGCGCGGCTTGCACTATCAGGTCACCCAGCCGCAGGGCAAGCTCATCCGTGTGCAGCACGGCGCGGCGCTCGACGTCGCGGTCGACATCCGCCGCTCGTCGCCGAACTTCGGCAAATCTGTCGCGGTCGAGCTGCGCTCTGAGGACGGGGCGATGTTGTGGATTCCGCCCGGCTTCGCCCACGGTTTCGTCGCGCTGACCGAAACCCTGGCCTTTGCTTACAAGGTGACCGACTACTACTCCGCCGCGGGCGAGCGCACCATCCTGTGGAACGACCCGGAGCTCGGGATCGATTGGCCGGTGAGCGAAGCGGAAGCCCTGCTTTCCGCGAAGGACGCGGACGGAATGCGTTTTGCCGATGCGGAGGTGTTCGCGTGAACTTTCCTTGCGGCGCGGTCGCCGGCTTTTTAACCCTCGCGATCGGCTTGCGAGGCGCGCGCATCCAGGGGCGGCCCTAGTGGCGCGCGTTCTCCTGCTGGGCGCGAACGGCCAGGTAGGCTGGGAGCTTGCGCGTCTCTTCGCCGGGGACGACCTTCTCGCGCTCGACCGCGCCGGCGCCGACCTTGCCCGTCCCGAGTCGCTGCGCCAAGTCGTCCGGGACGCGAAACCGGAGCTGATCCTGAACGCAGCGGCTTACACGGCGGTGGACCGCGCCGAGTCGGAACCCGACCTCGCCGACCGCGTCAACCACCTCGCCCCGGGCGTCCTGGCCGAAGAGGCAGAGCGGCTCGGCGCGCTGCTGGTCCATTACTCGACCGATTACGTGTTCGACGGTACCAAGCGGGAGCCGTACGTTGAAACCGACGAGCCCAACCCGCTGAACGTGTACGGGGCGACCAAGCTAGCCGGCGAGCGTGCCATCGCCCGCGCCTGCGCGCGCCACCTGATCTTGAGGACAAGCTGGGTCTACTCGCACCGTGGACATAACTTCCTGCTGACCATGCTGCGCCTGGGCCGCGAACGCGAGGTGATCCGCGTGGTGGATGACCAATGGGGCGCACCGACCTCAGCTGCCGCGCTGGCTGAAGCGACGCAGGCGGTGGTGCATCGCGTGCTCGCAGGGGAAGCCCCCAAGGGCTGGCCCGGCGTCTACCACTGTACCTGCGCGGGGGAGACGACCTGGGCTGGCTTTGCGCGGGCGATCTTCGCCGCCGACTGCGATCGGAACTCGCATCCCATGGCTCGCGTTGCAGCAATCTCGACAATCGAGTATCCCACCCCAGCCCAGCGTCCGCATCGCTCAACGTTGTCGACCCAGAAGCTTTCTGAGAACTTTAGAGCAGCGCCGCCGGAGTGGAACATTGCTTTGCAAAGAACTCTAGAATTTTATAAGTTGTTCAGCTCGACTGAGTTTGCTCAGGTGTAAGCGCCTCCCCGCCTTTGGCGGCTCGGGCAAACCCATGAAGGGTGACGTAGCCATGCGCGATCAATGGGCAAACACTTGCCGCAAGCGTTAAAAACACCGCTTGGCGCGTAGTTTGGACGCCTACCAAAATTACGAACAGCAGTTGGACTGCGATCAACAAGGATACTTCCAGTATGGAGCCGGACCAAAAAACCCATTTTCGGGCGCGATTCATGATCCAAATAAGCCCGGCTAAATAGTTGATGCAGGCTGCCAGGATGACCCATCCGATGACGCCCCGCAAAGATTCATATTTAGTCCCGATCAGCCAAAGGAAAGCCCCGGGATGGCGAAACGCAATCCACACCAGCGGCGCGCAAGCCAAAGCAGTCGCCGAGCAAAGCCCGCCGAAGAGCCGCGTCAGGCGGCTATGCTCGGCGCGGGCCACGCGCGGCTCAAGCACCACGATATTGAAGGTCATGAGAACGGAAAATAAGGCTCCGATTCTGCTCAGAGCGGCTACCTGCGCAATGTATACCGTCGAGCCGCCGAACATGCTGATGAGGAACAGCGTGATTTGAGGCTGGAACGCGGCGAAGATCGCCGCAGGCGTCGCCGGCATCACGTAACGGATCAGCTCGCGGTCCGTTGCGGCATCATCATTTTCCGGCAAAACAACCAGATTCCGGCTCCTGCGCGCGAACCAGATCGCGTTCCCGGCGCTGATCGCCGCCATGACCCCGGCTGCCGTCCAGGCATTCAAACCCCGTAAGGCTTCGAGAACGATGTAGGCAACCAGCCGTGCGGTACCGCCCAGCACCGACGGGAGATAAAACTCGCGCAGCCGGCCATACAGCACGTAAGGCACCGAATAGCACGAGGAAGTGCCGGCCGAGTAAAGCGTAATGAGGGTGCACAGCACCAAAGCAGCTTGTAAACCGCCCCCCCAGTGCTGCCTGTGCATGATGAGCAGGAAAGGAGCGGCTGCCAAAGGCGCGAGTGCCCAGAACAGGATTGTGCGCAGGTGCTTCGCCGACCGGATGTACCGCCCCACCAGGGCGCGGTCGTCCTTGCGGCTCCCGACCATAGGTACGATCGTGCCGGTGAAGCCGATATCTGTAAGTACGGCAACTACGGCCTGAAAACCCAGCGCCAAGCCGTACTGGGCGTAGGCCTGTAGGCTGAGGTGACGCACCAAGAACAAGCCTGCCACCACGCTGAGCGCCTGGGTCGCTCCTTGCCCCACCGCGAATGCCGCTGCTGCCGCGGCGATGCCGCGAAATTGTCGCCCCATCCGCGGGCGAGAAGCGGCTGCAGCTTCGAATTCTTTATCAGCTTCCATTTGCCGCGCGGCCATCTGCCCATCGTAAACGCGCAGCCGCGACCGCCTTAGGAGTTGCTCGCAATGCTGTCGAGGAGGAGCCAACCCGGCGGCAGTAGGTCCGAGTAGTAGCTGTCCTCACGAAGCAGCCAGTGCTTGGGGGCCGCTACCAGCTTGTCCGCCGCGCCGTTCAACCAGGCACCCCACCAGGAAAATGTACTGTTTGCAATGATGTGGTGGCGGCAACACGCCATAAGGCGCAGATCCTCATGCGCGGAAAAATCGTCGCTGTGATCCACAAATACCTTTTTAATTCCGGCAGGGAGGCTTGTCTTCGCAAAAGCCATATCGTCGGAGAAAATGAAAAAAGTAGGATCTTCAAGTTTGGACCGCATGACATCGATAGCTCGGAGATAGTAACCGAGCGGCAAGGCGATCCTGCCTTCGGCCGCAAGCGTGTAATCGCCGCGGCGTATGTGCAGCGAAACAGGATGCGCGCTGCCTTGAATCTGCCGCATCACTTCCGCCGTCTCTCCTCGAGCAGCCTCCTTGAAGCGAAATTCGTCCCTCAACTCGCCTTCGATCGCGTCCACAGACCTGTATGTTTGCCAATAGCCCGACAAATAGACGATCCCCGCTTGGAGCGGCAGCCTAGGCAAAAACCTATACCGCTGCTCGGGTGGTTCTGTGAACTCGGAAATGCGCAGAAAGCGCTTAAAGGGCTTCGAAACGGCTTGGAACAAAGGGCGCTTCGAGAGCAGAAAGCGGTCGCGCCTCGTGAGATTTCCCCACGGCGCGCGGATGCTGAATTCCGGGAGCAGAAACGGCCGCGGATACCCGTGCGAAGATGCCTGCTCCTTAGGATGCACGCTTACCCGCATCGCGGCTCCGTGCTCCCGGGCGTAGTAGCGCCCGGCGGCGTATTGAAACAATTGATTGCCCAATCCGCTGATTTGGCGGACTACGATCTGCACCGGCATTTCCTCTCAAGAGTTATGGTTCACACGGACGCGGAACTGCCGGACGCCTTGCGATAGCCTATCCAGTAATGTAGAAGCAGCGTTTTTTGGAGCAGCGGGTTGGGGCATTGAATTCGGGTCGCGAGCTCGGATAGTTCGCGA
>CAXTUV010000215.1:5409-5844 GCA_964247445.1 uncultured Acidobacteriaceae bacterium
GTCCAACGCTCGTTATAGACGGTGTCGCGCAGCACGCGTCGGAGCCGCCCCGCCGGGTTGTCCAGCCGGTGCTCCGGCCATATTTGCCCGAAGCGAAACGCGGCCGTGCCGACTGCGGTCATTCGCCTGCATGCCTGGGCGACGGTTGTCGGATGAAGGTGCTCCGCGAGCGCGTCGGGGAGGAAAACCATGTTGAGGTGCCCTTGCTTCTCAAGCCGGTAGCCGAGCTCCACATCCTCCATCCCGTAGGCGCGAAAAGTTTCGTCGAAAGGCTGCTCCGCCAGCACGCTTGTTTTCATGGACAGATTGCTGGTGTAGAAGTGCCGCCAGCTCGGGGGAAGGCCACGCTTCAGCTCGCGATACGCGAACTGCAAGCCGTCCTCGTTGAGCCATCGCATAAAAGGGGTCACGACTTGTCCTTGCTCGGTCCAGGTT
>CAXTUV010000216.1:0-5804 GCA_964247445.1 uncultured Acidobacteriaceae bacterium
CGAATCCACGCGCCGCGGCAAGCAGCAAAGCGCCGCCGAAGGCGCCTGCTTCATCATCAGGGTGCGCGGTCAGGCAGAGTAGGCGTAGGGTCACAGGATCCTTTCTAGGGGGCGTCCCAGGGCAGGGCAGCCTCGCGCACCGGGCGGAAGCTCCGGCGGTGCAGCACCGAGGGGCCGAGCCGCAGGAGGGCACGTTGGTGGTCCGGCGTGGCGTAACCTTTGTGCTCCGCCAAGCCATAGCCGGGATAAAGCCGCGATCGATACGGAGCGCGCATCGCCGTGCACGATGGGAGTTTGCGCGCAGGAAACCGGCAGGCGGAGCGCGTCGATGAGCAGGTGGTCCGGCTCCGGCGCGAGCTGCCGCACGGCACCCAGCATGGCTTGCTTGGTCGCCTGATAGATATTGACGCGGTCGATGGTCGCGGCCTCGATCTCGCAGATGGAAGCCCCGAGGGCGCAGCTGCGGACCATGGCCGCCAAGCGCTCGCGGTCCGCGGCTTCCAGCTGTTTGGAGTCGCGCAGGCCCGCCGCCATCAGCGCGGCGCAATCCAGGGGCAGCACCACGGCCGCCGCGACCACGGGCCCAAAAAGCGCGCCGCGGCCGACTTCATCGACCCCCGCGATCCGGCGAGCGCCGCTTTCGCGGGCGGCACGCTCAAATGCGTCATCGCAAGCGAGAAGCCGAAGCATACGCTGCTTCAAGGTTTGCTTCGAGACCGGGGCAGCGACGGGCAACGGAGCTAGGAGCGCTCGACTTCCTTGAGGCGGGCCGCCTTGCCGCGCAGACCGCGCAGGTAGAACAGCTTCGACCGGCGGATTTTAGCTGAACGAAGTTTCTCGACCTTATCGACGACCTTGGAGTTGAACGGGAAGATACGCTCCACCCCTTGCCCGAAGCTCACCTTGCGCACGGTAAAGGAGCCTTGCGGGCCGCGCTTGTAGGCGATCACGAGGCCTTCAAAAGCCTGCAAGCGCTCTTTTTCGCCTTCCTTAATCTTGACCTGGACGCGCACGGTGTCGCCGGGACCGAAGGCGGGCAGGTCGGTGCGGTTCAGCTTTTCGGCAAGGCGCTGCATGACGGGATGAATGGACATCGTTCGGAACTTCCTGAGCTTGATTTTCAGTCGCGGCACTCAGGCTGAGAACACCGGGCGCGAGCCGAACCCCTAGTATACAGCGAGTTTGCCTATTCTTAAGGCTGCTACAGCCGTTCAAGGAACGCCCGGTCTTCCTCACTCAACTCCGCCCCCGCCAGCAGGTCCGGCCGGTTGCGGCGGGTGCGCGCGAGGGCTTGTTCGCGGCGCCAGCGGCGCACTTGGGCGTGGTCGCCCGCGAGCAGTATTTCCGGTACGCGCGCACCCTCCCACTCCGCCGGGCGGGTGTATTGCGGGTAGTCCAGCAAGCCGCCCGCGCCATGGGTCGCCTGCGGTGACGGTTCCACATGAGGCAGTGTGGAATCGGCGGCCCCGAAGCTTTCGTACGCGTGGGAGGCCGCATTGCCCAGAACCCCCGGCACCAGCCGCGCCACCGCGTCCACGATGACCGCCGCCCCGAGCTCGCCGCCGGTCAGAATATAGTCGCCGATGGAAAGTTCCCGGTCGGCCAGGTGCTCGGCGACGCGCTCGTCCACGCCTTCATACCGGCCGCACAATAGAGCTACACGGTCAAACCCGGCGAGCTCCCGCGCGGTCGCTTGGGTAAAACGCGCGCCGCCCGCCGCGAGCAGAACCACCACCTCCCGCGCGCGGCTGCCCTTCGACGCATATCCCAGCGAGGCGAGCCCATACGCGAACGGCTCCGGCTTGAGCACCATGCCTTCGCCCCCGCCGAAAGGCCGGTCATCCACCGTCCGGTGCTTGTCTGTCGCGAACGCACGCAGGTCGTGCACATGCGCCTCAACCGCTCCGGAATGGAGCGCCCGGCGCAGCATGCCCGAGCCGAAGATTCCCAACCCGTCCACGCTTTTGCCCGCGGGCGCGCCGAAGAAGTTCGGAAAGATGGTCAGGATGTCAAAACGCATTCAAATCGAGCAATCCTTCGGGCAGGTTCATCGTAAGCACCCGCGCCTCGAGGTCCCAACGCGGCTCAAACGCTTTGACGAAAGGCACCAATAACTCACCGCCGCCCGCGCGCTCCACCACCAACAGCGTGCCCGCGCCCGAGCGTTCGTCGATGTCGGCGACCGTACCGATCGATGCGCCGGTACGCGCATCCACGAGCGCGCAGCCTGCCAGTTCGGCTACATATACCTCATCCTCGGCGAGCTCACGCCGCTCCGCCCAGGGCACCAGCAGATCATGCCCGCGCAGGGCTTCGGCATCATTTATCGTATCCACGCCGGCCACCTTCAGCACGATGCGCCCGGCATGCAGCCGCCACTGCTCCACAACTGCTTCGCGCACAGGCCCGCTTTCATCCGGGCGGAGCCATAAGCGCGGGCTTGCGGTGAAGCGCTCGGGAAAGTCCGTCAGCAGCTCGGCCAGGACCTCACCCATGCGCCCCTGGGGGCGAATGATGGAAGCAACGCGCAGCCACGCGGGCGGTGCCAAGCCGCTAGGACTCGCGCCGTGGGGCGTCGCTTTCGACGATGTCGAGGGTGTAGCGGTGGTGATATTTCATGCTGACCGCGCTTAGGATCGTCCGCAGCGAATGCGCGGTGCGGCCCTGCTTGCCGATGACCTTGCCGATGTCCGCGTCCGAAACATGAAGCCGCAGCACGGTGGACTCTTCCATCTTGAGCGCTTCCACCTGCACCTGGTCCGGATAATCCACCAATGCCCGCGCGATCTCGGCGACCAGCGTCGTGGTTTTATCCGCGGTTTCCTCATGTTCGATCATCGCCCGGGCTCCCGCCGCGCCGGCAGGAAGCGCCCGCGCGGGATGGCGCTCATAGTAGCAGCTTGCCCATAGGGCGCAATAGGCCTGGATCGGACCCCCGCAGCGCGCTGACTTAGGCGGCGGTTTCCGCGGGCGCGGGGGCGGGCGCAGCCTTGAACAGCTTGGCGACGCGGTCCGACATCTGCGCGCCCTTGCCGGTCCAGTACTCAATGCGGTCGTGCTTGAAGTCAACCGTAGCCGGGCTGGTGCGCGGGTTGTAAGTGCCGACCAACTCGATCGAACGACCGTTGCGCGCGCGGTCCTTTTCAATCACCACAACCCGATAGAACGGCTTCTTGCGCGCGCCGAACCGCGCTAAACGAATCATCAACACTGGAAATTACCTTTCATTCGCCGTGCTCGGAAGCTGCGGCGCTTATACAGGAATGAATGGCCATCGCGGCCAAACGCTATTTTAGCAAAGCCGGCGGCATCTGAAAGTGGGATGGAACCTCCCCGCCCATTGATCGTGACGCTCGCGCTTGCGCCCGAGGTGCAGGCCCGGTTTGAAGCTGAGCGCCGGCGCCATTACCCGGCTAAGCTCAACCGCATCCCCGCGCATATTTCGCTCTTCCACGCGCTGCCCGGCGAGGAGCTGACAGCGATCGAAGTATTGCTGCGCACGGTTGCCGCGGAAACATCCCGCTTCGAGCTCGAGATTCATGACCTGATGCGGCTTGGAAAAGGCGTCGCGTACAAGGTCCGCGCTCCAGAGTTCGCGGAGCTGCATGAGCGTTTGCGCGCGGCATGGCTCCCGTGGCTCACGCGCCCGGACCTCCAGCCGTTTCGGCCCCACATCGTGATCCAGAACAAAGCCGAGCCGGAAGCGGCGCGCGCGTTGTATGACCGGCTCGCCGCGGGCTTTCGCCCGGAAACAGCGCGGGCTGAAAGTCTGCGGCTATGGCGCTATGAGGGCGGCCCTTGGACGCCTGCCGGGGAGTTTCCGCTTGGACGGGCCCGATGAGCCGGCACCGTCCGCGCGGCTTTTGTCTGCGCACCCTGTCTGCCCGTCCGGCATCTGACCCGGATATGGCCACACTCGCAAGCACGCGCCTTGAATCCCGCCAGCTCGGCGACTCCGATCTTCACCTCACCCGTATCGGCTTCGGCGCTTGGGCCATCGGCGGCGGCGATTGGGAGTTCGGTTGGGGCGCGCAAGAGGATGAAGATTCGATTCGCGCCCTGCACCGCGCGCTCGACCTGGGGATCAACTGGATCGACACCGCGGCTGTGTACGGGCTGGGGTACTCGGAAGAGGTCGTCGCGCGGGCGCTCAAGCAGACCGACCACCGGCCGTACGTGTTTACCAAGTGCTCCATGCGCTGGGACGAGCGCGAGCGCAAAATCTACTGCTCGCTCCGGGCGTCCTCGGTGCGCGAGGAGTGCGAGGCGTCCCTGCGCCGGCTCAACGTGGATGCGATTGATCTCTATCAGGTGCACTGGCCCAATCCGGAGAGCGAAATCGAGGAAGGCTGGGCCGAGCTCGCGAAGCTGAAGGAAGAAGGCACGGTGCGTTGGCTCGGCGTGTCCAACGTCACCGTCGCGCAGCTGGAGCGCATCCGGGCCATCGCGCCGCTCACCTCGCTCCAGCCGCCGTACTCGCTTATCCGGCCCGACGCGCAGAACGAAATCCTGCCCTACTGCCGCGAGCACGGCATCGGCGTGATCAACTACTCGCCCATGACCTCCGGCCTGCTCACCGGCAAGATGAATGCCGAGCGCGTGGAGCGGATGCCGGGCAATGACTGGCGCAAGAAAAGCCCGAACTTCAACGAGCCCAAGCTGTCCCGGAATTTAAAGTTGGCCGGCTTATTGGGTGAAATCGGCCACGAGCACGGCATGGAAACCGGCGTAGTCGCGATTGCCTGGACGCTCCACAACCCGGCAATGACAGCCGCAATTGTCGGCGCGCGCAGTCCGGAGCAGGTCGACGGGACCTTTCCGGCAGCCAACTTCCGGCTCAGCGAGGAAGAGTACGACCGCATTCAAGCCTTCGCGGCGGCAAACCCGGCTTGAAACACGCGAAAGGCTCCCTCGTGAGGGAGCCTTTTGCGCAAGCACTCCAGCGAGTGTTATTTGTTGCTGCCGTTGTTGTTGGCCACAGGAGTCAGGCTGCCGAAAAGGCCGCCGGTTCCCGGGGCCGCGGCGAAGTAAAGCGTTGTCGCCTGACCGCCCGCCGTGGTGTTGTTCCCAAAGGAAAGTCCCCAAAGGCCGTTGATTGAGATCGGCGTGTTCGTGGAGTCGTTCAGGGTAGCGATTTTGCCGTCGCCGTTATTGCCGACCAGCAGATCATGGCTGTAATTGCCGAAGTTCCCCGGCGCGAGCACGATGCCCCATGGAGCATTCAGGTAGGAGCCGCCCTGCAACAAGCCGAGCAGACGGCCTTCCGGCGTGATCGCCGCCACGCCGCCCAGGCCGGGACCGGTCGAGTTGTCCGCGGGTGCCGCGGTTACAAAGAGCGTGCCTCCGACATTTTGGATGCCGAAGGGCGCGAATCCGGGAAGGGAGCCGAGCGCCGCGATGGCGTTCTCAATGGTCGTGGCATGCTGAAAGCGGCTGTCGAAGACATTCACCTTGCCGGCTTTGAAGTCGGTCGCGTAAAGGTACGTGCCCGTGGTGCCGTTCACGGTCGCCTGCGCGACGGCGAGCCCGGTGAAGCTCGAGGTCGCTGCTTGATTGACCACGATCTGAGCGGTGCTGTTCGGGACTGTGCTGTTCCATCCTTCAATCAGGCCGTCGAGGGTTGCGAAAAGAAACGTCGCGGACTGGCCGTCGGGCAGAGTGAATAAATCGCTGAATGCATTGAAGACAATGCCGGTAGGCGTACCCAACGGCGTTTGCTGCGGGTTGGCGCTGGGTACCGTGACGACCAAGCTTTGCCGGGCGCCCGCGCCGTTATAGAGCGTGGAAAGTCCGCTGCCATTATC
>CAXTUV010000217.1:0-5711 GCA_964247445.1 uncultured Acidobacteriaceae bacterium
TAAGGAAGGGCGTAAGCGCCGCCATCGCCGAGTTCGGCCCGTTTGAAATCGAGGTCAACCCGTCCGTGCTTTCGTACAGTACGTTGTCGCCCGGCTCCATATCGCTGATGACGCGACCCAGAATGCGATGTTCCGACTCAACGCCCAGGATCGAAGCAGCTACTTTAGTGGAATACGCCAGTTCCACCGAGGAGTACGTGCGTCCGTCCACATCGGTGTAGGTTCCAGCCTGTGCCCCGCCGAGCGCGGCCTTGACCGCGAACTGTTCAATCGCCGTCATATACGCGCCGATAAACGCGTTTTCCAGCGTCGCCAGCAGATTGGCGAAGCTTTCAATCGTGTCGAAGCTGCCGGCTGGAAAGTAAAAGGTCTGCACCGGGTCCTGTGTGGACGGCGCGCCGCCCAGGAGCGAGCGGATGAGGTTGGCATGCGACCACTCCTGAAAAAACGCTGAACGCATGTACTGCACATTGCCGCCGATGCCGCCCGCGGCCGGCGCCAGCGCCGTGCCTCCAGGTCCGGCCAGCTGAGGAGCCTGAATCACTTGGCCTACCAGGACGTTGTAATAGAAAGTGGTCGCCAGGTCCTCGGCGATCAGCAGCGCCGTGAGTACCTGAACCACGCTGTCCAGCCCTGTGCTCCCGCTCGTTGTCTGTGCGCGCGCGGGAGCCGCTCCGCCCAAGCCGAGTCCCGCCGCGGCGGCACCCAAGCCGAAAACTCCCGCCTTGCCTAAAAATCCGCGCCGGTTTACTTGAGCCGGCATGCCCGCTCCACCATTCAAGATTGCTGTCAGCCTCACTTGGCCTCCTTTTCTTGCAACGCAATCGTAAACGGAATTCTGACCGCCGGTTTGTTGCAGAGCCTATGTTCCGGTCAAGGAAATGTTGATTGAATGGTAAGTATTACTTGTTTGATTACCAGTACACTTAGTGCAGCTTACTAAGGATGTAGTTCTAATTACGTCTTTACCTCGTTCAATCTACCCACAGCTACAGCTTCACTCAAAACGAGCCGGAACATAGGGCCAGTCCCAAAAGACACCAAAACCGGAAATCGCGCTCCAAGTCGCATCTGAGGCTGAGGAAAACGTGTGCAAGGCTGGACGTCTCACGTCACGAGTGGAAGAGATTATGTCGCAGCAGACCGATACCGATCGCAAGGGTGCCTCAAAGCCTCAGCCTGCCCAGATGCGGGCAGGCACGCATGGCATGGCTCAGGACCATCTCAGCACTCACACCACGGAGCAGACCGTGTGGGCGCATGTGCAGCACAGCCCTTTGCACTCCATGTGGGACCTGCAAGGCGTGCCGCTTAAGCAGGTGGCAAAGGGTACGTGGGACGGCATCAACAGCGATAACCTATTCGGCCGCGCGTCGCAGCTCGCCTACTCGTTCTTCTCGGCGATCTTTCCGACCTTGATCGCCGTGTCGTCCCTTATGGGGCTGATCGCGAAGTCGTCGGGCACCCTGAACTTTAAACTGCTGAACCAGATCGGGCAGCTGATTCCACCGTCCGCCTTTGCGCTGGTGACGGATACCTTCAAGGAGACAACCAGGGTCAGCAGCACCGGCAAGGTTACGCTGGGCCTGCTGTTCGCCTTGTTCTCGGCGAGCGTGGGCATCTCCGCCATCCAGGACACGCTCAACACGGTCTATAAGGTGCGCGAAACGCGGCCGTTTTGGAAGGCGCGATTAGAAGCGATCGGGTTGACGGTGCTGATTGCCGCGCTGGTCATTCTCGCCCTCTCGATGCTGTTTGCCGGCGACTACGCGGCGAAGCACTTGCTCGGGCTGTTCGACGGTGCCCTTGTGGTTTTGACGTTGGTGCGGGTCCTGTTCTGGGCGGCGGCTTCGCTGGTCATGGTTCTGTCCTTTGAAGTGATGTATTGCTTTTGCCCGGACGTGCAGAACCGGAAATGGCGCTGGTTTACGCCGGGCTCGTTCCTTGCACTATCGGGCTGGGTGGTCGGCTCAGTCAGCTTGCGCGTCTACCTGCATTTCTTTAACAGCTACTCGGCAACATACGGTTCGCTCGGCGCGGTGATCATCCTGCTGCTGTGGTTCTATTTGACAGGTGCCATGATCCTGCTGGGCGGCGAGGTGAACTCAGAAATCGAGCATGCCGTCGCGGAAAAGAAGCTGAAATCCGGCGCATCCGAACTGCCGCCGGCGGAAACCATGGCGAAGATTGATACGGGCGCGCTGTAAAACGCCATGGTCGGTGACCGGCAGAATTTTTATGGCGAGATCGGCGTTGCGCTGCCCGTGGGTACGGTGCCGGATGGCTTGGGGATAGGCCGGCCACTGGCGATGGGCTGACCAAAATTTGGCGTGCCGTTCGGGTTCCAGGTAAACGGCTGCGCGCGCGGCGAGCGCAGCCCGTCGCACCCCTCCCCGGGACCCGCGTTGGCGTGATACAGAATCCAATCCTGGGTGCCATCCGGGGACTGGAAGAATGCGTTATGCCCGGGCGCGTACACCGAGGCTTCGGGCGACTGCTGGAACACAGGACGCGCAAACTTGGTCCAGGATTGGGCTTTCATCAGATTTTTGTCCGAGGACGCAGTGTGCATGCCGAGTTCGTAGGAATCGGTCCAGCAGCCGCTGGCGGAGTAGATGACGAACAGCTTGCCATTGTGCGCGAGAAACTCGGGGCCTTCATTCACGTCGACATGGGGCGTCGGATCAAGAACGTCCGGGTTTTTGAGGTCGCCTACCTTCTCCCAGGTGTATTGCGGCGTGGACAGCAGGAGACGTTTCCCTTTCACAGTCCATGGATTGCTGAGTGCAGCCAGGTAAATGTGCTGCACACCGTTCGTGTCTCCTTCCCATCCAGACCAGACCATGTAGAGCTTCTTTTTATTCTCGATCACGGAGGGATCAATGGCCCACTTATTGGTGGGGTCGGTGACCTGGCCTTTCATCGTCCAGGTTCCGGTAAGCGGGTTGGGGTTTGGGTTCTCAAGCACCCACAGCCGATGTGTCTCGTTCGTGCCGGCATCGGCGGCGAAATAGAGATACCAAGCACCGCGAAGATAGTGCAGCTCCGGCGCCCAGATATCATGCGAGTACGGTCCGGTTGCGGGCGGCGTCCACACAACCTTTCTTTCCGCGCCGCGCAGGTCCGTGATGTCGCGCGTCTTCCAGATCGTAAGGTCTTGACCGGTTGTCTGCATGTAATAGTAAAAGCCGTTGCGGGAAGTTACCCACGGGTCGGCACCGGCAGGCAGCAAAGGGTTTGTGAAGTCGCCCGGCGGGATTTGCGCAAGGGCGGGCATCGCCGCGGAAACCGCGCACACGAGAGTGATCCATCGCTTGCTGAATGCCGAGCTTCTCTTGGCTATATTTCCCGCGGCTGCACGCATAATGGAAGTGTAAGACGGGTCCTGTCTATCGAAGCGAGAGCCCTACATGGACGAGCTGCAAAGGAGCGATGCCCCCCCAGTCTCACCAGCTTCGAAATTCCGCATTACACCCGGCTGCTCGATCCGGGCTGTGTCTCGCCATTCTCCTGCGAAGCTCAGGGGATGAAGCCTCTCTTGTGTCGGCTGCGCCTGCCCGGGTTCCATGCCGCCGCGGACTACTTCCAGACAAGCTGCGAGTAGGGTGTTCACATGCACATACGTTTGATCAATGCTGAACTCGCTCCACAACCCGCCGGCGCTTACAGCCAAGCGGTCGAAACTTCCGGCGCGACGCGCATCTTGTTTATCAGCGGCCAGCTTGGAACCGAGCCCGACGGCACCGTGCCGGACGGAATCGAGGAGCAGGCGCGGTTGGCCTGGCGCAATCTGCTATATCAACTCGAAGCTGCCGGTATGACCTTTGACAACCTTGTGAAAGTCACAATGTACATTCCGGATCCGGCGGACGTCCCGGCGAGCCGCCCCGCTCGCGTGGAAGCTCTCGGGAACCGCCGTCCCGCGAGTACCGTGCTGATTGCCGGGCTGGTCAATCCTGCGTGGAAGATCGAGATTGAGGCGATTGCCTGCGCCTAACCTGCCATGGCTGAATACATACAAGCCGACTTCGGTATTGTCTCGTCAGGCAGAAGTACTCCCCCACGTTCCTCTTGTTATGGACCGCGTCTGCCGTGATTGACAAGCGGTCCGCTCGCGAGTCACGCTTTGGGTGCGAGACTTTACCGCGATGAGGTGCGATTTGATGTCCGTTGCCGCGCAACCCACCCTGCCCGACCTGTTCCACCAGCTCGACGAGCCGTTCGAGCTCTCTCCCGAGCAGGTTCGTTTCTATCGAGAAAACGGTTACATCAAGCTCAAGCATGTGCTCTCTCCCGAGCTCTTGGAGCACTATCGGCAGGCCATCCATGCCCGGGTAGCCGAGCTTTCCGCCGATGCGCTGCCCATGGAGCAGCGGTCGACTTACGGTAAGGCCTTCCTGCAAATTATGAATCTTTGGACTGAGTCCGCCGAGGTCCAGGAGTTTGTTTTCGGCAAGCGCCTCGCCCGCATCGCGGCGGAGCTGATGGGCGTTTCCGGCGTCCGCATCTATCACGACCAGGCGCTCTACAAGGAGCCCGGCGGCGGTATCACGCCCTGGCACGCCGACCAGTACTATTGGCCCGTGGACAGCGACAAAACCGTGACAGCATGGGTGCCGCTCCAGGCCACGCCCGTCCAGCTCGGACCCTTGATCTTTTCCGAGGGGAGCCACCGGCTCGAGGTGGGCCGCGACCTTGAAATCTCCGACGAAAGCGAAACAACACTTGAGAGCGCGCTCAATGACCTGCGCCTGGAAGACAGTGCGTACGATCTCGGCGATGTCAGCTTCCATTCCGGATGGACATTTCACCGCGCCGGCGCGAACTCGACCGACCGCCCGCGCGAAGTGATGACCATGATCTACATGGACGAGAATATCCATGTGACCGAACCGAGAAACAAGAACCACGTTCTCGACCTCGAACGGTGGGCACCCGGCTTGCAGGCCGGGGACGTGCTTTCCTCGCGCCTGAATCCGGTCATCTATTCCTCGAAGTCCTAGCCCCTCTGCCCGTCAGGAGATTGCTGCATGACCGAGGCGCGCGCCGCCATTGGAGATTGGGAAGGAGGCTTCCGCCTCGACGCCGTTTCCCTGGGGGAACCGGAAAAGGGCGAGGTTTTGGTGGCCATGCGCGCGAGCGGGGTGTGCCATACCGATTGGGACTCGCTCTCGTGGAAACGCCGCGCTATTCTCGGCCATGAAGGTGCCGGGGTTGTCGTCCAAACAGGCCCGGAGTCGGCCCGCTGGAAAGCAGGTGACCGAGTCCTGATGAACTGGGCGATCCCGTGCGGGGTGTGCTTCCAGTGCTTGCGCGGCAAGGAGAACATCTGCGAGGACCGCGGCAGGGTCCCCGATGTCCGCTTTCGCGAGAACGCTGCCGAAGCCGGTACCGTTACCGGTAACGAAACAAAAGCACGCAACACCGGAGCTGCCGGGCCCGGAGCCTTCAACGCTTCCTTTTCGCTCGGCACCATGGCAACCCACGCCCTCGTGCCGGAAGCCGCGCTGCTCCCCCTGCCGGACGACGTTCCTTTTGAGATCGGGGCGATCCTGGGCTGCGCGGTCATGACAGGCTTCGGCTCGGTCGTGAACGCGGCGCAGGTCAAGCCGGGCAGCACCGTTGTGGTGCTCGGCTGCGGCGGGGTGGGCTTGAGCACGATCCTGGGCGCGGTCTACGCCCGAGCCGCCCGCATCCTCGCGATCGACCTC
>CAXTUV010000218.1:0-5695 GCA_964247445.1 uncultured Acidobacteriaceae bacterium
CAGCACCAGCGTCTGCGCATGGTTGAGGCGGGCGAAGGCGAGCGGGGGGACGGGGAGATCATCTGGTCCTGCTCGGCGGCGACGACCAGCATGCGCGCCTCCACCAGCCGGGCGGCTGTAAAAGTGCTGTTCCCGCCGAGCGCGGCCGCTGAATGCTCCATTGCGTCCTGCCCTACCGTGACTCCTGTATATGGCGTTCCAGGTCCCGGCTGTCATGAAGAATGCGCAACACCTCAACGCGAAAGGAGAGGGCGCGGTACAGCAGGAAGTGACGAGGTGTTTTCACGCGTTCGCCGGAGACGTGGTCGCGGCTGCTCGCCAGATGGTAGGTGTGCACGCTCTGCGGCAACTCGGGCCTTTGCTTTGTGCCTGGACCGAACGGATCCTTGCCCACATCGGTCAGTGCCTGCCGAATCAGCATTTCGTATCGGTTGGCAGCGCCGGCCCCGAACTACTCAACGGTCCAATTCATAATCTCAAGAAAGTCCCGATCCGCCGGTGCAGCAAGGATGACCTCGAAAGGCGGCCGCTTCACTTGCCGGCGCGTAGACCGCGCAGGTGATCCGCGATCGCTTCCGGCGAACTCAGTGTGACGTACTCGCCCCGCTCCACTGCAGCGATCCCTTCCTGTGCCGCGCCGCGCAGCCATTCGACTTTCGCGCGGTCTTCAGCCTCGCGCTGCTCGAGCAGACGCAGGCCTTCCCGTACAACTTCGCTGGCGTTGCTGTAGCGCCCTGTTCCGATGCCGGATGCGATGAAGTTCTCGAAATGCTCGCTTAAGACTACGTTGCGTACCGGCATCGCAAACCTCACCTCTTCCGCATTTTATGTCAGGTTTCCGTGAGCGTGGTGGCTTCAGCTTCCGAGAAATGCCGCGACAGCCTCCGACACCTTCCCCAACTCACACCCCGGGGCCATGTGCCCGCACTCCCCTTCCAGCACCAGCGTTTGCGCGTGGGTGAGCCGGGCGAAGGCGAGCGGGGGGACGGGGGAGATCATCTCGTCCTGTGCCGCAGCGACCACCAGCATGCGCGCCTGGACCAGCCGGGCGGCCGCGAAGATGTCTCCTCCGTGCGCGATGTCGTGCGCGAGCATGGCTTGGAGCTGCCGGAGGTAGTCGTTCGCGTCGAGCCCCAAGTGCAGCTCCGCGCCGATGCGCCCGAACCACTGCGCGAAGCCTTCGCGCGTGACGTGGTCGAGCCGAAAGCGCGGGGTCGAAAGCGCCATTTGGTGCGTGTAGGTCACCAACGGCAGCGGCGGGCTCTGCTTATACCGCCCGCCCAGGTACGCGGCGTCGTGTTCGAGCGCGTACCGCTCCGTGGACCAGACAAACAGGTCGTTGGACGCGGGCTGCGGCGTGCCGACGATGGGGATGACCGCGTCCATGAAGGTCGGCGCGGTGACGGCCCATTCATACGCCTGCATCCCGCCCATGTCCTGCCCGACCACGGCGTGGATGTGCGCGAGGTGGAGTGTGCCGGTGAGCAGCTGCTGCTCGGCCCGAACCATGTCGCGGATGGTGAAGACCGGGAAGGCCGTCCCATGCTGATTCGTGCTATTCGAGGGTGAGGACGACACGCCGTTGCCGAACGGGTCGACCGCGATCACAAAGTATTTGGCTGTGTCGACCAGATGCCCCGGTCCGGGGCCGAGGAGCGCGCCCACATCGCCCGTGTGCCCGGTAAACCAGAGCGGGAACAGCACCGCATTTGTCTTCGCGGCGTTCAATGCCCCGAAGGTGCGATAGCCCATCCGGCAGTGCTCGATCGCCGCGCCGGAGTCGAGCCGGCAGCGCCCGAGATCGGCGAACTGCTGGGGCGGAAATGCCTGCGCTGCCGCGGCGAGCAGGAGGGCAATCATGCGATCGGCGCGAGTTCGGAAAAGTCCGCGAGCCGGCCCAGATGCGTCACGATGCGCCCGAGCAGCGCCAGGCGGTTCGCGCGCAGGGCCGGGTCGTCGACCATCACCATGGTCGCGTCGAAAAACCGGTCGATGGGCGGCCGGAGCGTCGCGATGGCGGCGAGCGCCCCGGGGTAGTCGCCTTCCCTGCCCCGGTCGGCCGCTTCGGTAATCACCTGTTCGGCGGCCGCAAACAGCGCGCGCTCGGGCTCGTCGGCCAGCAGCGCGGGGTCGACTGTTTTCGGGACGGCGACGCCTTTTTCCGCCGCTTGGCGCAGGATGTTTTTCGTGCGCTTCCACGCTGCGGAAACGGCGAGGAGGTCGTCCGACCCGCGCACCTCGGCGAGCGCGGCCGCGCGCATCTCGGCATCCGGTACGTCCTCATACGCGGCGTTCAGGGCGGCGGCCACGGCATCGCCGGGCAGTTTTCGCACGTCCTCAAGGTAGAACGCCAGGCGCTCGCGCAGGAACGCCCGCAGGTCCGGCGCGTCCGTGGCGACGCAGGCGGCGGCTAGGAGGTCCGTGAGGGTGAGCGGCAGCTCGGACACGGCAAGGATTTTGATCACGGCATTCGCGGCCCGGCGCAGGGCGTAAGGGTCGCGCGAACCTGAAGGCGCAAGGCCGATCTGAAACAGGTCCGCGAGCGTGCCCATGCGGTCCGCGAGGCCTAGGATTTGCCCCTCCGTCGTGGGCGGTATAGGGTCGGCGACCGCCGCCGGGCGGTACTGATGGTAGACAGCCGCAGCCACCGCTTCCGGCTCGCCTGTGGCGCGCGCGTACAAGCCGCCGACGATGCCCTGGAGCTCGGTGAACTCCTTCACCAGTTCGGTGGTGAGGTCAACCTTGGCCAGTGTACAGGCCCGCTCCAGCGCCGCGCGATTTACGGCCGCCCCGCGCGCCTCAGCGGCCTCGGCCAGCGTCCCCGCGATCGCGAAGGTGCGGGCGGTCTTTCCTTCGTACGAGCCCAAATCCTTGTGGAAGGTCACATGCGCGAGCAGCGCGCGCCGGTCATCCAGCGTGGTCCGCCGGTCGAACTCCCAAAAGAAGCGCGCGTCCGAGAACCGGGCGCGAAGGACGCGCTCGTTCCCGTGCCGGATGGTGTCGGTCGGTTCAGTGTTGAGCACAGTAAGAAAGTGCGGCAGCAGCTTGCCCGCGTGGTCTTCGAGCGCGAAATATTTCTGGTGGTCGCGCATCACGGTCACCAGCACCTCCTCGGGCAGCGCCAGGAACTCGGGCGCGAAGCCGCCGAGCAAGACCGCCGGCCACTCGGTCAGGTGCGTGACTGTATGGACCAGCGGGTGATCCTCGCGCCAGCGCGCGCCCTCCGCACCCTCGCGGGTCACGCGATCCAGCGCCTTTCGGATGGTGTGGCGGCGCGCCTCCGCGTCCGGCTCGACGTAGGCGGCACGGAGCGCGTCGGCATAGGCTGCCGGGCTTTCTAAGGAGATCGGTTCAGGCCCGTGCAGGATGCGGTGGCCGTACGTTTCGCGGCCCGCGCGGACGCCCGCGAACTCGACCGGCAGCACGTCTCCGTCGAGCAGCGCGACCAACCACTGCACGGGCCGCGCGAAGCGTTCCGGCTTCCCTGCCCGCCAGTACATCGGCTTGGGCCAGGTGAGGGCTGCGATCTCTTTCGCTAGGTTTTCCCCGAGGACCTCGGCGGCGGAGCGCCCGGGGCGGGCCAGGGGCGCGGACGCATACTCGCCCTTGGGCGTCCCGAGGGGCTGTAGCCGGTCGACCGCGACCCCGGCCTTCTTCGCGAAGGCGTGCGCTGCCGGCGTGGGCTCGCCGTTTTTGAAGGCGACCGCCCAGGCAGGGCCGGTCAGTTGCTCTTCCGCGTCGGGTTGACGGGGGCTCAGGCCATGCACCAATACCGCCAAACGGCGCGGAGTCGAAAATGTCGTGCGGGCGGTTTCGGCGGTGAGCAGCCGTTCGCGTTCGAGCAGCGCATGGACGCGCGCGCCCAGCTCACGCTCCGCCGCGGCGAGCATACGCGCGGGCACTTCTTCCAAACCAATTTCTAGCAGGAGGTCGGGCATCGGTTTCAGGGTACCGGAACACGGAGCTGCGCCGCGTACGCCCGCGCCGTCCCGGTGACCAGCGTCCGGATGCGCGCCATGACCGCGACTCGCTCAGTCACCGACACCGCCCCGCGCGCATCGAGCAGGTTGAACAGGTGCGAGCACTTGAGCGCCAGCTCGTACGCGCCCAGTACGGGCAGGCGTCGCAAATCGACCCCGGGCGCGCCGTCAAACAGCCGCTCGTGCGCCTTCTCGTGCTCCCGCGCGAGCTTTTCCGCGTCGCGGAAGCCCGCGAGCAGCCCTTGGCACTCTTCCTCGTACAGGCGCAGGTGCTCCCACAGCTTCGCCACCTCGGCCGCCTCGAAGCCGTACACGGACAGCTGCAATTCCTCGGCGAGGCGCATGTCTCCGTACGTAACGTCCCGCGCCCAGGCGATGTCATACACCGAGTCCACATCCTGCAAAAACGCCGCGATCCGCTCCAGGCCGTAAGTGATCTCGCCTGTGATGGGGTCCAGGTCCATGCCGCCGCATTGCTGGAAATAGGTGAACTGCGTAATCTCAAGCCCGTCCAGCATCACCTGCCAGCCCACGCCCCAAGCGCCCCCGACCGGCCACTCCCAGTTGTCCTCCTCGAACTTCAGGTCGTGCTCGCGCAGGTTGATCCCAATAGCTTCGAGCGATTGGAGGTACAAGTCCTGCACGTTCTTGGGCGGCGGCTTGAGGATGACCTGGAACTGCGTGTGTTTGTACAGCCGGTTGGGGTTCTCGCCGTAGCGCCCGTCGGCAGGCCGCCGCGAGGGCTGCGCATAGGCCAGGCGGACCGGCTTGGGCCCCAGCACCCGTAGAAATGTTTCGGGCGACATGGTCCCCGCGCCCACCTCGATATCAAACGGCTGCTGTAGCACGCAGCCCTGCGCGGCCCAAAAGGTTTGCAGGCGGAGTAGGAGGTCTTGGAAAGTAAGCGCCATTCGTAGCCCAGTTTACCCGCCGAGCCGGATCAGCGCCGTCACCGACTGCAACCGCTGCTCGCCGTGCCGCTCCAGCGCGTGCATCAGGAAGCGGCGCAGGTCCTGGGCGCGGGGGCGCGGCCAGGCCTCCGCAGCCGCTTCGCGCAGGGACGCGTGGAACAGCGCATCGGCGAGCTCGCGGGAAGTGCCGGCCAGCAGGTACTCACCGGGCTTGTGCGCGGGGTTGTCGTGGCACAGCAGGCCATCCGCGTAGTGGTTCCAGCTTGCCAGCTCGTCGGGGTCGAAGAACCTGCGGCACAGGGTACAGCGGCGCAGCGAGGGCATCCAGCCCATCAGGCGCACCATCCACAACGCAAAATAGGTCACCGGCGCCCACACCCGGCCCACCTCAGTTTCGGCGGCGACCTGCGTCACCAGGCGGAACGCGGCGTCCTGCGTGATGTCCGCGGAAGCGCCGTCGGGCAGCATCTCGTCCAGCACCTCGGTATAGAAAGCAAGCGCGGCGGCGCGGAGATAGTCGGCGGGTGTGGAAAGCGGCGAGTGAAGGATTTCGAGCGAGTCCAAACGGACCAGCTCCTGGCGGGGGCGCACGGCGTAGTGCGCGATCACGTGGGTCATCGGCTCCAGAGCGCCGCCGAACCGCCGCCGTGACTTGGAGGCGGACTTCGCGACCCCGCGCACCTTGCCTACTTCGCGCGTGAGCAGCGACACGATCAGGTCGGCCTCGTGCACGGGCCAGGTGCGCAGGACGACGGCCTCGGACTGATGCTGGGTGGGCACTTCTTTAGGGTAGAGGGTGAAGGG
>CAXTUV010000219.1:0-3973 GCA_964247445.1 uncultured Acidobacteriaceae bacterium
AGATAGGCTTCGCGTGAGGTCTTGCCCTGGTCGATGTCGGCGGTGCTGCCGGCGAAGATGAATTTATTGTCGGTGAGGCCCAGGAAAGAGAAAAGGGTTTGCAGGTAGGGGGATTCCTGATTGTACTTTTCCGCGGGCGCGCCGGGGGCATAGTTGCCGCCGCTCGCGATGAGGAAGGTGGTTTTACGGGGTTTGTCGGCGAGCAAACCCTGGTAGCCGTTCGGGCCGACAGAGAAGGTTTTGTCGCGTCGCGCGACGTGGTCAATCCAAGCCTTGAGCCGAGCCGGGACGCCGAAGTTGTACATGGGCGCGCCGAGAACAATCTCATCGGCCTCGAACAGCTCGGCGATCAGCTGGTCGGAGAGCTTGAGGGCCTGCTGGTGCTCGGGGGTGTGCTGGGCGGGGGTGGTGTAGGCACCGGAGATCCAGTTCATGTCAACGAAGGTGAGCTCGGTGGCGTTCAGGTCGCGGTAGATCACCTTACCGCCGGAGTGCTTGGCCTGCCAGGCTTCGGCAAAGGTCTTTGTAAGTTTGCGGGAAACGGAGTAGTCGCCGCGTGAGCTGGTATCGATGTGAAGCAGGGTGGGCATGGGGATCCTTTGCATGGAAGCAAAACTCGCGTGATAACACGCGTTCAGCAGCCAAGATGCTGGGCTATTTGCATGCGATGCAGAAATTGTGTACCGGAGGAAAAACTCGCTCGCGTTCTCAGGCTCAGGCAACCCTTCCGGCGAGACCCTGCTGCAAAGACGTGCCGGGTCTTCTATAATCGGGATTCGCTCGACCGAACGCCAGATTTCGTTGTTGCCGAGGGTGTCGCTATTTTCTTCAGAACCGGTGGGAGCCCCAGCTCCCCAAGCCCCAAGAGCCGGCGGACCCGCAAGCAGCGCCGCCTCCGAAACCAAGCTCTTCTCGCATTTTGCTTTTCCGCCGCGACGCTCGGGTGGGCGCAGGAAAACACGATCACCAGCATTCGGGTGATCGGCAACCGGCGCATTCCCAAAGAAACGGTGCTTGCCCGCCTGTTTTCGCATGAGAACGAGGCGTATGACCCGGCGACGGTGGAGCGGGACTTTAACTCGCTTTGGAATACGGGCTACTTTGAAAACGTCAGGATCGAACGCGAGGACACGCCGAAGGGCGTGGTGCTGGACGTATACGTCAAGGAAAAGCCGACGATTCGTGAGATCAACTACACGGGGTTGAACTCGATCACGATGTCGGACATCCTGGACGCGTTCAAGAAAGCCAAGGTCGCGCTCTCGCAGGAGTCGCAGTATGATCCGACGCACATCGCGCAGGCGGTAACGGTCATTCGGGAGCTCGAAGCGGAGCACGGTCACCAGTTCGCTTTGGTGCGGACGAATGTGAAGACGATTCCGCCGTCGAGCGTGCAGGTGAACTTCGCGATTAAGGAAGGGCCGAAGGTCAAGGTGGGCAATATCACCTTTGACGGCAACCAGAGCCTTTCCAGCCGGACGCTGCGCGCGGCAATGAAGAACTCGAAGCCGATTGGAGTTCCACATTCCATCGTGCTGGAGAACTTATTTGCGCGCACGTTTGACGCGACCAAGCTGGAGGAAGATACGGAGCGGGTGCGGCAGGCTTATCGCGATAAGGGGTATTTTCGGGCGAACACAAGCGAGCCGGATACACATATCCGCAACGAGGGTGGGCTGAGTCTATTTACTTTCCGTCCGAAAGATGGGAAGCGGATGGATATTCACATCGGCGTGGAGGAGGGTGGGCGGTATCGCCTAGGTGGGATCAAGTTTACGGGCAAGAACATCGCGCGCTTAAACCAAAAAGCGCTGCGGGCTGTTTTCACGCAGAAAGATGGCGAGTGGTTCGATGCCACAGAATTCGGCAAGGGTCTGCAGGCGCTGACGAAGCAGTTCGCTGCCGGTGGCTTTATCAATTTCAGTCCTGCACCAGGAGTGCCGGACATTGATGAAGCGAAGAAAACTATTACTTTCACCATCGACCTGGACGAAGGCAAGTTATTCAAGGTGTCGCGGATTGAGTTTTCAGGTAACAAAATCACGCGCGACTTTGTTATCCGGCGCGAGCTGTTGCTTGAGGAAGGGCAGAACTATAGCTCATCGGCTTGGGAAGCGAGCTTGCAACGGCTGAATCAGCTTGAGTACTTTGATCCATTGAAGGTGGATCAGGATACGGAAACGCGCCAACATGATGACGGTACGGTCGACCTTCTCTTGAAGGTGCATGAAAAGGGTAAGAACTCGATTGGGCTGAACGGCGGCGCTTCGGGAGTTTCGGGGTCTTTCTTGGGCCTGAACTACCAAACGAACAACTTCCTGGGGTTGGGCGAGACTTTGTCCTTGCAAGCGAATGAAGGCAATCTGGCGCGCAACTTAAGCCTGGGCTTTAATGAGCCTTACCTGCGCAGTAAGCCGATCAACGTCGGGTTCCAGGTCTTCAACAGCAAGACGGACTACAACTCGAATCGGAATCCGACCTTGACCGGGGCGACAGGGACCTCGGCGGGGCAGAACCAGAACGCGGCGACCAACTCGCTGGTGCAGAACTATAACCAAAGCTCCACCGGCTTTACGCTTTCGGCTCAGTATCCAATCAAGCGGTCCTTCAAACGGGTGGGTATCACCTACTCGTGGAACCGGTCGAATGTCACGGCATTTTCGGCAGCTTCGCAAAACCTATTCCAAACGCTCGCGTTCCGGTCCGGCATCCAGGGGCAGAACTCGCTGACGGGCATCCTGACGAGCCAGATTTCGCTGTCCTATCAGCTCAACCATTTGGACTCCTCGTTCATGCCCCGGAATGGGACCTCGATCAATGCGGCGTTCCAGCTTGCGGGGCTGTTCGGCAATGTGCGGTATGTCCAGCCGGTAATTGAGTTTAAGCAGTGGCACTCGGTGAGCGGGCTTCACCTGGACCCGCAAGGTCGGAACGCGCTCGGCTATCGGTTTCAGCTTTCGTATGTGCAGGGTATTTCGGGGGATGTGGCTCCACCGTTCCAGCGCTATTACACGGGCGGGGAAAACGATATTCGCGGGTTCAATATCCGCTCGGGGACGCCGTATGCGTTTATCCCGACACGGGTGTTCTTCAATCTGACAAACCCGGATGGGACGCCGGTTTCGCGGCAGCCCGGGGCGGCACAGACCAACCAGCCTTTACAAGTACCGCTGCCGGTGTACGGCATTGTGTCCGCCGGCGGCGACACGTCGCTGATCAACAACGTCGAGTATCGGGTGCCTCTGGTGGGGCGCACGGCGGCGCTTTCGGTGTTCAACGATTTCGGCATCAACGTGGTGCTTGACAAGAACCAGCTGCGGCAGAGCCCGCGCGGCATTGCCAACTTGGACTCACCCTTGTACGGCTGCCGCACGTATGTGAATGGAGCTTGCCAGGGCGGGGTGCCGATCAACTTCAACAATAATGTGCAGATCATCAACGGCACCAACTTTGTCCCGCGCGACTCGGTGGGCGCGCAGATTTCGGTACTGCTGCCGATCGTGAATGCGCCGTTCCGGATTTATTACGCGTATAACCCGCTGCGGCTGATCAAGACGATTCCGGGCGACAACATCATCACGCGGGAGCTCTTTCCGGAGGGCACGGCCGGCGATTACACGTTCGCGCAAGCGACGCAGCTGTACGGGTCGTTATATCAACTTCGCGAACCTACCAAGACATTTCGGTTGACGGTAGGGACGACGTTCTAAGGTCCGCATGAAGAGAAGCAAACTCTTCGCACCTGGGCGGTAATTGAAAAGAAGGGGCCCGTTGCCGGGCCCCTTTGTTTTAGAACGCCACCACGCCTTGCCACCGGGTGAGCGGGGGCGTGTTGGGGAGGTATGTCGCCAGGTTGTCGGTTTCAACCTCGGTGAGTGTGCTGCCGTCGGCAGCCATTGAGAGGACGTGGATGGTGTCATCGGCAGCGGTGCCGTTTGCGGCGGCTTGTTGGCTGATCACGTAGAGGTAGCGT
>CAXTUV010000219.1:4003-5691 GCA_964247445.1 uncultured Acidobacteriaceae bacterium
GCACGCGGGGGTTGACGGGGTTGGAGCCTATATCAAACGTCGTGAGCGTGTTACCCGCGGTGCCGACCGAGTAAAGCCGGGTACCGCTGGGATTAGGCAAAAGCCAGCAGTCCGCGCCGGCAGCCGGGTCGGGTACGGCATTGAGGAGAAACGGCTGGCCTTGCGGATTGAACAGATATACCCCGATATCGTTGATGGTGACCAGACCTACATAAAGAAGCGGGAAGTTGGGGTTGACCGCCAGACCGAGCGGCAGCCGTGGGGCGGGAGCACCGAGAAACGTGCGGCCGACATAAAGCTGCGGAATGGGAGCAGTGAGGGCGTTCTGGACGAATGTGCCGTCCTGGCGGAGTTGCAGGCTTTCCACATTGCCGGCACCGAAGTCCGCGCCGAAGGTCAGGGCTTGGTCGGCACCGCCGTCGCCGTAGCCGAGCAGGCGGAAAGCGTTGTAACGGCTGGTCGGGACGGTAAGGGCTTGGCTTGGAGAAGCGCCCGCGGTGATGGTCGAGCCGACGATGGGTGAAAGTGCTCCGTTCGCGGCAACGCGGAAGTTTGTGTAGTTGGGCTGGGTGTTTGCTTCGGCCGAGGCCTGGGCCGCATCGGCGTTTTTGTTGACGACGGTGAGAACGTCATTGACGAGGGACAGCGAAACAGGTTGATAGCCGCCGGACGCGAAAGGCGAGCCGGACACCGGGGACAAGCTGCCGTTGGGAGCGATATTGAAGACGGCGATGGTGTTGGAGCCCTCGTTCACGGCAAAGAGCAGTGTGTGGGCTGCATTGGCGATGACCGGGGAGTCATTGGCGAAAACGCTGAGGCCGAAGGATGGATCGGTCGCGCCGATGCCCCCGGCGGTGAAAGGCGATTCGGCAAGCTGGGTGAGCCCGCCGGAACTGCTGCGCTGAAAGGCAAGAATTGCATTGCCCCCAGGGCTGTTGCTTTCGATGTAGACAACGTTGGTGGGGGCGGTTTGGGCAAGTGACGGCAAAGCCGCCGCGCTGAGCAGCGCGGCGGCGGCGAGGAGAGGCTTACGCATGGGAGGGTCTCCGGGAAACGGCAGGATGCTCTGCCTATCGGAGATTCAGCTTCAGGCTTGAGTTACTAACAACGGCAAAGTTCCTAAAAATACATCGGGTTTTCTTTAGAACCTCGCCTTGCCGCTGCGTAGCCTTGCGCGGCTCTTCCCAGCCGTGACCTATGGTTAGGCTTCGACTGCCTCGGGCATTTGGGAGGATGCGCGACGCGACCCGTAAAGCGGGTACTGTTCACACAGCTCGTGAACCGCGCCCCGGACCCGTTCCGCGACTCGGGCGTCGGCAGGCGTTTCGAGAACATCCGCGATCCAATCGGCGATATTTTGCATTTCAGACCTGCCCATGCCGCGGGTGGTGAGGGCCGGGGTGCCGAGACGGATGCCGGAGGGCTTCAGCGGCGGCTGGGTGTCCCAGGGAATCGCGTTTTTGTTGACGGTGATACCGGCACGGCCGAGAGCGGCTTCTGCTTCAGCGCCGCCGACGCCTTTGTGCCGCGTGTCGACGAGTACGAGGTGCGTGTCCGTGCCGCCGGTAATCAGGCGAAAGCCCCGGGCTACGAGGACATCCGCAAGAGCTTTGGCGTTGGCGACGACCTGCTCGGTGTAGCGGCGGAACTCGGGTTCCAGTGCCTCACCGAACGCGACAGCCTTGGCC
>CAXTUV010000220.1:0-5389 GCA_964247445.1 uncultured Acidobacteriaceae bacterium
GATTTGCGTAAGGGTACGTTGCACATGAAGTTCCGCACCTCCAACCGGTTCGGCCTATCGACCCTGCTGGTGCGCGAAAATGAGCAGAGCGCCTACGAAATCCCTTTGCCGGACCTGCCGAATCTCACGCTGGTGACCCGCGGTCCAGTAACCACCAATCCGGGTGAAGCGCTGGCATCGCGTTCCATGGAGGAGCTGCTGGTACGCTGGCGCTCGGAGTACGACCATGTCATCCTCGACACCTCGCCGGTGCTGGCGGTCGCGGATACGCTTTCGCTTGCGCCCCAGGTCGATGCCAGCTTTATTCTCGTGCGCTCCGGCGTGACACGGAAAAAAGCCCTCCTGCGGGTGCGCGAACAGATGCGCCGGGTGGGCGCGCGGGTCCAGGGCATCATCGTGAACGACGTCGATCTCCGGCTGGAAAACTATTACACCTACTCCAAGCGGTACAACTACAGCTATAACTCCACTTACGGAGCGGGCTACGGCGGAGGCATGGATGCGGAGCAATAGCTGGTGGGTCGCGGCTCTTCTGACAGCGCTGCTGCCGGTTCTGGGGCTCGGCCGAGGGTCGGCGCAGGTGCCGCCGGCGCAAACCGCGGCAGATGCATCGCAGGCCGCGCCCCCTGCCGGGGCGTCGGGCGACCAGGCGCCTTCCATCCTGATCGGCCCCGGCGACCTGCTCAACGTGCAGGTGTTTGAAACTCCGGAGCTGAGCGCCTCGGTACGGGTTTCGCAGGGCGGCGACGCGGAACTCCCGGTACTTGGCACGATCCGCCTGGCCGGGCTGAACACCCAACAGGCTGGGACGGCGCTCGAGGACGCATACCGTACAGGGGGGCTGCTGCTTAACCCGCACGTCAGCGTTTCCGAGACTGAGTTCGCTTCGCAAGGGGCGACCGTGATCGGAGAGGTGCGAACCCCGGGCGTCTACCCGACGCTTGGTTCCCGGCGGCTCTTGGACATGGTCTCGCTTGCGGGCGGAGTCTCCTCGACCGCCGGACGGCTGGTTTCCATCATTCACCGCAACGACAAGGAACATCCGGAGCAGATCGCGCTGCAGCCGACGCCGGCTTCGCTCCACGCCCAGGTGAACCCGGTGATCCTGCCCGGCGATACAGTCGTGGTCGCGAAGGCGGGCGTGATCTACATCATCGGCGACGTCCTGCGGCCGGGCGGCATTCTTGTCGACAACAATGAACGGCTGTCCATCATCGAGGCGCTCTCGCTTGCGGGAGGCATGAACAAAACGGCCGCGCTTTCAAAAACCAAGCTGGTGCGGAAACTGCCCGCCGGACGCGAAGAAGTGGATCTCGACCTCAAGCACATTCTGATCGGCAAGCAAGCCGACGTTCTCGTTTCGGACGGCGATATCTTGTACGTACCATCCAGCTTGGGCAAGACATTTCTGCTCCGCGGCACCGAGGCGGCTTTCGGTCTAGCCACCAGTTACGCGCTTTTCGTGCACTAAACGCCGGTCGCGGCGCATTCTTCTTGAGGGCAGATGCAGACAACCATCCTGGAGCGGCAAGGCGGAAGAACACTCGTGCAGCTGCTGCGTCCGCGGCGGTTCGGCTCCGTGTTTCCCACCCTGCGCAGGAGCTACCTGTTCGTCCTGCCCTCTATTCTGGTCGCCGCCGCTCTTCCGTGCTGGGCGCTCGGCACCGACTTGTCCTTTGTGACGGGCGCCCTCGTCCTTGGGCTGGTCGCCTGCTACCTCCTGTTTGATCTGCTGGGAAGACGGGCACCCCTCCGCGTGTCCACGGTATTCGCGATCACGCTGGGGCTCGCTTATGGCTTGGGTACGGCCAACACCTGGTTCACCCTGCCGCGCGGCGACGAAACCCTCGGCGACTTCCTTCACATCAGCACGCCGGATTTAGCCTATGCGGTGGCGTCCATCCTCATCTCGGTGGCTTTGCTGATCGGGCTGGGCGAGCTGTATGAGCGGCCGATCTTCGGCGAAGAGTTCAGCCTCAAGTTCAACAACCGGGCCATTGTTTTCCTGACACTCGGCACACTGGTGCTCGCCGGCTCTTTCGCGCGCGGCTCGACGGGGTTCCAAGGCGCGGTCGCCGGCGAGGAAGGCGACATCGGGCACCTCGGAATCGTCGCCAGCCTTGCTCAGTGGCTGTCCGGACCGCTGCTCGCGCTGGGGCTCTGTGTGGCCGTCAACATTGAGGACCGGTTCACGCGCAATTACGCGCGCCTGCTCAGTGCTCTCATTTTTCTGATGATCCTGCCGCTGGGCCGCCGCATCATCATCTATTCCATCGTGCTCGCCTTGATTGGTCTGCGCTTGGGCCGCTTCCGCGTTCCGTACTCGCCTTTCAAGAAGGTCGTTTTGCTGGCCGTGCTGTCCGGCGTAGTGTATTTCGCAACGATTGGATTTTTTTTCCTGCGCGTGGCGGGCTACGGGCTGCTCCGCCCTACGCTGCTACAGCGCCTCAGCGCGGCTTCCCGCCTATTTGAAGATAAGGACTACAGCGAGATCAAGAAGCAGTTTTCAGAAAACGTGCAGCGCAGAACCTTTATTCTCGGGTTTATCGCGCAGGTGGAAGCGTACGCCAGGGACTTGCCGACCGCGCACGGCACGGATTTCGCAAAGCAGTTTCAGCTCGCGCTCCCATCGGTGCTGTACGGCGGCAAGGACCTGTTCTTCACCGAGGAGCAGTTAACCAATGAGGTTTTCGGCTCCAATTACATCGATGAAGCTAACTCCATCTACTCGGCCGGGGCCGTGGACTTCGGGTTGTGGGGTGTTCTATTTTACCCAATTTTGGCCGTCGTCTTCTTTCGCGCCGCCTTTGAGGTCATTTCCGAGGTGATGCCGGTATTTGCCTCCTGCTTCATCGTGCTCGGCGCGTTCGCGGATATCCTCCAGCCCGAGAACACCCTCACCGCGTACTTCGTCATCGTGCGCAATGGGATTTTTTTCGGCGGCGCGGTTTGGTTCATCATGAGCCTGCCTGAATTCCGCGTAAAGAATGTAGGTTTGTGATGAGCGGAACCGTCCGTAGCTCCACCCTCGTGCTGCTCGCTGTTTTTGCCGCGCCCGCGGCTTGCTTGGCACAAGAAAGCGGAACCTCGATTTCCGGCGGCCTTTCCGGCAGCCTTTCCGACCCTCTCCTGCCCGGCTCGGAGACGAGCGGCTTCAACGGCACCTTCGATGCGAGCACGGCCTCATTCACGAACCCCACCTTGCACGCGGACGTCAATGATCCCACCCACGCGCAGCTGGCGGGATCGAGTTTGTCTCCCCTGGTCAGTTCCGGTGTAAGCGCCGCGCCCCAAACCACGCCGCAAACCGGTACCCTCTCGGACGCGCAAGCCAGCGTCGGCCTCGGCGCGTTCGGCTTCGGAGGGCACCGGAATGCGAGCTTTGCTCCCGCTGCCGCGGCGCATACACTCCCATCAGCGGCGTCGCAGACCTCCGCAGCCGCTTTCGGAGCACTCGCCGCCAGGTCTGCGTTTTCAGGCGGAGCCGCAGCCATGAGCGCTTTCAGCGGTCGCGTCGCCGGTATGAGCACCGCCCAGTTCTCCGGCGAAGGAGCCGAAGCTTCGGCCTCGACCCTGCCTCTTCTTGCCACGCCATCCGCGTTTCCAGTCGCCCAGGCGACAAGCCTTACGGATACAGCTACAGCCGCGGGCAATCGGTCGGCATCCCCATTGCTGGGCTTCACAGATCCGGTTCTGACCAACTCAGCCGCCGGCTACGACACGGGTCCTGAGATCCATGGCGATCTGCCGACAGCTTCCTCCCAGACAAGCGGCGTGTACGCTTCCTATGTTCCGCCCGATCCTGTGTACCAGTATGACGACGGCCAAACCCCGGCTGCCGGTGTCGCCGCAGCCGGGGCCGTGCTGGGCGGCGCACCGGCTTACACGCATGCCGCTACCGGCTTTCCGGACTCAACCCGAGGCACCGCGGGCGCCACGGATCCTTTCGCGGCATCGCCTCGTTCCAGCGGTATCACCCTATCGACCGCCGGACCTTTTCCGCCGGTAAGTGAGGGTACGGTATTTGAGCCGCGCACCCGGCTCAGCCCTGACCTGCATACCCCGCCGATGCCGCCTATCAGTTCGTTTGAGGCTTATGAGCAGAAACTGCGCCGCTTCCGACTCGCTCACGGAGCTTCCATCAGCCAGGCCGACGTCGCTTACCAGCAGGACCTCAGGCAGTTTCACCGCAACCACGGTAGGGAACGCAAGTCTTCCCTGACGCAATCCACTTCAACGACGGCCGGGTTTCAGTTGGAAGAAAAAATCCAAGTCGTTCGCTAATCTGTCCGGGCTTGCTACGCTCGAACTTGCCCCGCGCCGCATGCGGGCTTACAACAGGGTATCTGCTCTATGACAAACTCCATTTGCATTGCCGTGGTTGGGTCAGGGTACGTAGGCTTGGTCGCCGCCGCTTGTTTTGCTGAAATCGGCCACCGGGTCATCTGCGTCGATAATGATGAACACAAGGTCGAAATGCTGCGCTCCGGCGGCGTTCCTATCCACGAGGAGCATCTGAAGGAGCTGCTTGATCGGCACCGCGACCGCCTGCTCAGCTTCACCACCGACCTGCGCGACGCAACCCGCGAGGCGCAAGCGATCTTTATCGCCGTCGGCACGCCGCAAAGCGGCACCGGTTCGGCGGACTTATCCTATGTCGACGCGGTCGCAAGCGAGATCGCGCGTTCCATCGACAGCTATAAGGTGATTGTCGAAAAAAGCACGGTGCCCGTGTATACCAATGAGTGGATCCGCCGAGTAATCGAACGCAACGGCGTGCCGCGCGAGCTGTTCGATGTCGCTTCCAACCCGGAGTTTCTGCGCGAAGGCACGGCTGTCGAGGACTTCCTCCATACCGACCGCATCGTGGTCGGCACGGGTTCCGAGCGCGCGGCAGAGTTGATGTCGGCCATCTATCGGCCGCTCACAGGCGGGGCGTATTACGGCAACGCGGACGCGATCCCCGGCTGCTGCGGGCCGCACGCGCTGCCGCCGCTGCTCCATGTGTCCACGAAGGCGGCTGAGCTCATCAAGCACGCGTCCAACGCGTTTCTTGCCGTCAAGATTTCGTTCATCAACGTTGTCGCAAATATCTGCGAGGCGGTCGGCGCGGATGTTGAGCAGGTCGCGAAGGGCATCGGCATGGACACCCGCATCGGTCCGCGCTTTCTCCATGCCGGCGTCGGTTACGGCGGGTCGTGCTTTCCCAAGGACGTAGCGGCTTTCCGCTACGTCGCCGAACAGGTCGGCATTCCTTTTGGGATGCTGAGCGAGGTGGAAAAGATCAACGCGGAGCAGAAGCTCCGGTTTTTCCAAAAGGTCCGGTCGGCGCTTTGGACCTTCCGCGGCAAGAAGTTGGGTGTGTTAGGGCTCGCGTTCAAGGGCGGCC
>CAXTUV010000220.1:5399-5656 GCA_964247445.1 uncultured Acidobacteriaceae bacterium
GAAATCGTCGAGATGCTGCTGCGCGAAGGCTGCTCCGTCGACGCTTTCGACCCGGCCGCGATGGAACGCACCGCGGAGGTGCTGCCGCCTTCCCAAGCCATGCACTACGTGGACGACGCTTACGCGGCGGCGCGAGGCAAGGACGCTCTGCTGATCCTTACCGATTGGCAGGAGTTCGCTGAACTCGATTTAGACCGGCTCCACGCGAGCCTGCGCTATCCCATTGTGCTCGACGGCCGCAATCTTTACGAACCGGC
>CAXTUV010000221.1:0-3712 GCA_964247445.1 uncultured Acidobacteriaceae bacterium
CGTCTTGACCGTGCCGTCCGCTGCCACAATCTCCTTCACCGCCCTGTTCCCGGTGTCGGCGACGAAAAGGTTACCGCTGCCGTCCACCGCCACGCCGAAAGGCTCGCTGATCCCGGATGAAAGGAGCGTGGAAACCACCCCGCTGAAGTGCGCCGTTTGTGCTCCAGCGGTGCATACAAACCCGGCCGACACGGCGGCCCAGAAAGCTGCAGGCGCGGAAGTGCGTCTGAAAATCTCGCGCGCACTGGAAAGAAACGCGGTGGGCAAAGACCGGGGCAAAATCCCGAATGGCATGATTTCGAAGCACTCCTAAACTTTCCTGGCGGCAGCTTGCGCCGAATCCCGAGCCCGCAAACTGCTTCGCAGGCGCAACCGAACCGCATGTGTAGCAGCTGCCAGGGGATGGCCTTTGTGCTCACCTGCTTAGGTGTAGCCCGCCACAAGCGTTCCCGCCAGATGCCCAAAGTACCGTGTGGATGCACTCCCACCCTTAATCAGTAGGCGCGAAGCGGCAAGGACCAGTCGGGCGGCGGGCCGCCGGAGCTGAAGGTGCGGTGGTGGTCCGCCACCAGGTACAACTCGGCCGAACTCTTCTTACGCTGCTTGCAGCGCAGCCGCGAGAGCACGTCCGCGAAAGTTCGCTTGCCGTGCCGCTCGGCCATCAGCTTGCACGGGTACATGCCCGACGAGCCGCAGGCGCAGCGCAGCTCAAGCGAGCACCCCGGCCAGTCCAGGAGCCGGTTCACGCCCGCCTGCCGCCTTGGATCAGCTCAAGCGGTTTGCGGCCTTCGTAGACCTCGCTGGGGCGGTACTGCCGGCGTTCCCGGCAGGCCGGGCACTCGACTGCAACCGGGTTGTCCGGGATTGAGCGGATGCCCGCAGGTATCGGCCGCTCGCAGCCTTTGCAGGCCACGAGCAGGGCAAGGCGGGTCGGAGCGCCATGGAAGCTCATGCGCAAGAGCCTAAGCGAACAAAAGGAGAAATCAATTGGCAATCCGTATATCTGCGCATCTTGACGCACCTCTGTCCTTGCTCTCACGTGCGAATAGGCCAACTCCACACAAGATCAACAACCTAAGGGGCTTCGCCCCTGGCACGCGCAAGGGCGTACCCTTCGGGTTTTGGTTCCCCCACCGCTAAGAACACGCAGTTGTCCCCCTAAAACTGTTATGCAGTTCACAACCCTTGCACTTTGCCTCCCCACTCTCGTCGAGGGCCAATTCCGTTTTCTATGGGAACCGACCAACTCAAGTCAAAAGCGCTTCCTTCTTGCTCCCGTTGGTCGCAGCCCGGCATTCCCTGCCCTGCCCGCGAACTTCTAGCAGCTGCTGACATGGAAGCTTGATGTCATGTATAGCTGCGATCATGCAATCATGGTTTCATGATAAATTGGTTTCATGGTGTAGTGACTTTATATAGTCGAGGGCTTTATCGTGCCAATCATCATCGGCGTTGTTTCTCAAAAGGGCGGCGTCGGCAAAAGCAGCGTCTCGCGCATGATTGCCCGCGAGTTCGCGCATAGCGGTTGGGATGTGAAGATTGCCGACATGGACTTCCAGCAGGGCACCAGTTTCCATTGGGCGCGCAGTCGAAACGACAACGGAGTTGAACCCGAGATTCGGGTCGAGGCGTTCACGAACGTGGCGAAAGCACTACGGGACGCTCCCGGCTTCGACCTTTATGTCTTTGACGGAGCGCCCGCTGCATCCGCCGCGACGCGTGAGATTGCTTCAGCGGCCGATGTTGTCCTTCTCCCAACCGGGCTTGCAACCGATGATTTGCGACCGCAAGTGCTGCTCGCCCACGAGCTGATTAAAGCAGGCGTCGGCCACGAAAAGATAGCCTTCATTCTTTGGAAGGTAGGAGACAGCCAGGCTGAGATTTCAGACGCGCGAGAGTACATCGGAAAGGCCGGATTCCGCATTCTCGCCGGGGAGGTGCCGGAGCGCACGGGCTATCGCCGGGCAAGTGACTCCGGCCGCGCCGCAACCGAAACGCGGCACCCCGAACTCAATAAGCGGGCGGACCTCGTGATGCAAAGCATCGCAGACACAATTAAGACCGCGACCAAGAAGAAACGGAGCGCATGATGGCAGACCTGAAGAAGCTTCAAAAGCCGTCCAGAAAAGGGGACCCCCCGACTCCGGCCAGCTCCGCCAATAATCTAGCCAAGCCCGCCGAAACGGGCAAGAAGGTTCCTCTCCAACTCACGATGGCACCAGACGTGCGCCGCGAATTTAAGGGCTACGCGGTAGCAAGGGATATGGATGCGAGCGAGCTGTTTGTACAAGTATGGAACTACTACAAGGAGCGCCAAGGCTAGCATGATAGCATGCAATCATTATGTCATGACACCATGGTAGCTGGGCTCCATTCGTCGCCTCTTGCACCACTCTTTATATAGTATTTGCTTCAACAAGAAGCCCCCGGCGCTGTCAACGCCGAGGGCTTCCGAGCACTCCCGCTAAATGCGGGACGCTACACATCCGTTTAGAGGAAACGAACGCTATGGCAAGGGTAGCTGAAACCCCGCACATCCTGGAACAGCTCCGTGGCAGCTTTTCCGAACCGCGGCCCGCAGCCGAACTGACCAGCCTCTGCGACATCCTCCGTAGCCCCAAGCAGAAAGCCCGCGCCGCAAAAGAGCAGGGAAGGGAAGCGTCGGCGTCCGCCGCTTCAACAGGGCGGCCGTTACCGCCTACCAGCCGGAAGCGCAAAGAAGCCCCGCAGGCTGCACTGACCAAGCAGCATGAAAAGCGCGTCCGCACCGGCGAGGAGATCGAGCGCAGGCCCGCAACCATCGACGACGCCGTCTACATGCCGGCCGTGCTTTGCCATCTGGGCATGCCGCGTTCCCGCTATCAAGGCCGCTATTTCGAGCGCAACTACTCAAGCCCCACGTTCTCCGCATCGCTCCGCATGGAGGCGGGGGCTTTGTACCTGGGAGAGAAAAAGGGTTGGGTGGAGCAGCCCATGCCCTACGGCCTCAAGCCGCGCCAGATCCTTTTGACCCTCTTCACCGCCGCCAAAAAGACCGGCAACCGGTTCATTGACGCCGGACGGAGCACACGCGAGTTTATGCTTCGGGCAGGCATGGACCCTCAAGGCAGCGAGTACCGCAGCTTTATGACGCAGATGCAGGCGCTCGCCGTTTGCTCGTTCCGCATGGGCCGCAGCTACGGCGATTCCTACGCGGGCCGCCGTATCCAGCAGACCAACGGGCAGATCGTGAAGAACTTCGAGGCTTGGGTCATCCACGACGACAGAGGGCAGGAAGTTCTTTGGCCGGGGACCATCGAACTTACCCCCGAGATGATGGACGACCTAGTGGAAACACTGGTGCCGCTGGACGAGCGCGCCGCGCGACAGTTCGATGGGGCGCTTGAAGCGGACATCTACTTTTGGGCGACCCAGCGCTTGTGCCGTGTTCAGAACCGGCGCGGGACGTTCGTCACATGGCAGGCGCTCAAGGATCAGTTCGCCAGCCGCGACTACGGCACCGTGAAGAAGTTTCGCCAAGAGTTCATCAAGTCCATGCGCCAGGTGCAGGAGCTATATCGGGACGCCCGTTGGCGAATTGATGAGGATGAGACAGGCAAGGCTGCCCCGGGTATGCTGCTCCTGCCCTCAAAGCCACCCATCCCGAAAGCAATAGTCCAAGTGTCAAAAGACGTGTGAATCGTGAAGTTTTGCACGTTGAATCGCGTACCGA
>CAXTUV010000221.1:3812-5611 GCA_964247445.1 uncultured Acidobacteriaceae bacterium
CGTTGAATCGCGTACCGACCCTGCGTTGAATCGCGTACCGACCCTGCGTTGAATCGCGTACCGCTATATAAGGTAACCAGTAGTTAAAGCCCAGTAGTTAAAACCACTAGGAATACCAGTAGTAGCAACGCCGGAACAGTGGAACTTGTGAATGCGCTTCAAGGCAAAAACAAGAGCAAAAGCTTTCCAATGAGGACAAAACCAAAAGCGGGCGGTGCGGCAAGCTAGAAGACCGGCCTGAAATCGAACAGAAACGGCCCTAGAAGCCTGCCACGGTCGCACAGTGAAGGTCAGGATACCCTCAAGTGCCATAGAGCTTATAAAAGAGTTCCGTCCTAACCCAATTTTACCTATTTCCCGGGTCATGCCGGGTTCGATCCGCATTTCGTCTACATGGCTATCAACACGCACTTCATGATGGGCCGAGCTGGCTGCCGCCCTCCACACTACCCAGTTTCAAGACCGGGAGTACATGGGCAGGCAACCTGCTTACTCATCCAGCTTGGAGCCGGGTGGAGGCGTGAATCCGCGTGAGCCCGGACCTGGGCCGTCCTGCCATTCAATTCCTTCGAGCAGCTCAACCAAAGGCATCTCGAACGTATTCGCCACACGCAGCAGGAGCCGGAGCGACATGCGCCGGCCGTTCTCAATGCCCTGCCAATCGGCCAGGTAGTAGCCATGGTGCTGCACCATGTTGTTCTGGGTCAGGCCGCGCGCCAGCCGTATGCTCTTGATCCGCGCCGACATCGCAGCAGCGAAAAGCGCATAGTCATAGTGCATCCATAAAACCCCCGTGCCGCAATGGAAGCGAACAAACAGCCGACATCACTGTTTTGTTCATCATCCGCGCATTTTGCCCTGCTTTGGGGCGTCCGTTCAAGATCAAAAAATCTCCTATCTGCCTAACGCCGCCGCTACTCAGAGCGATGCGGGGCTTAGCAAGCGAAAAATGCGTCTCGTTGGACGGCACCGGAAATCCAGCAGTTCATGGAGCGCGCCGCCGCGAAGCCGTTGGAGAACGGCTTCAAGCAGAACGAGGCGGCTTCACCCGCTCCCGCAGTCCAGCCCGCGCCGAAGTACAGCCAGGGCGTGGGCCTAGGTTTCTAACCATAACCGCCGGGCTTGCCCCCGGAGAAAGCCGTCCGCCATGCCCTTCCGCTCCCCCGCCGCCCTCCTGCTCGCTGGTACGCTTGCGCTCGCGCCCGCGCTCCCGGCCCAAACGCACCCGAAGCGCCCCACGCAGTACCAGATCGACAACCGCATCGAGGTCGAGGTACAGCAGGCGCTCCGCAAGCCGGTGTTCGCCGGCATGTCCGTGCTCTCTTCCGTGGACCAGGGCGTGGTCAAGCTTTCGGGCAGCGCCACGAGCGAAGCCGCGAAGGAGCTTGCCTCCTCCGAGGTCGGCAACATCGAGGGCGTGAAAACCGTGCTGAACAACCTCAGCGTCATCGGTTCCTTGACGCCGCGCCCGACGCCCGCCCCCGCGCCCGCAGCGCCGGTGCTGCCGAGCGGCCCCAAGACGGTGACGCTCCCGGCGGGCACCGTGCTGTCCGTGCGCCTGACGGACGAAATCGATTCCAAAACGGCGAAGGCGGGCGACGCCTTTCGCGGCACGACAGCTGCGACGGTCAGCTTGGGTAGTTACATGCTGATTCCGAGCGGTACCGAGGTGACCGGCCGCGTGGTGGACGCGAAGGCGGCGGGGCACTTCTCGGGCGCGGCCGAGCTTGCGCTGGAGTTGGTCAGCGCCAGGCTTCGCACGGCCGACGGCAATGAGCAGGCGTCCCTCATTACGCAGC
>CAXTUV010000222.1:0-2986 GCA_964247445.1 uncultured Acidobacteriaceae bacterium
GGGCAGCGGCATCCGTCATCGGCGCGTCGCCCCAGCCCAGGAAAACCCGCGCCCCCACCCGCAGCACAGCCGCGCCGGTTAGCAGCCCGCCGAGAAGGAAAACATATTTGAGCCATCCAAGGCCCGCAGTCTCAGCCGCATGCGAGCTCAATGCTTCGCCCAGCGCCGTACCGAACGGCGGCGCGCCCGCGAGGCCCGCACCGCCCAAGAACCAAAGCAAGGCGGTCCAGCGCATGGCTTTTCCCTGCCCCATAAGCCTAGGCTCGCTCACCGTGCGCAAGCGATGCAGAACAATGCCCGCCGTGAAGAACAGGCCGCCCTTGATCAAGCCGTGCGCCAGGATGTACAGCAAGGTGCCCGCAATCGCGACGGGGCCGCCGATTGCGATCCCGAGCAGCATAAGGCCCGCATGGGTGATGGTCGAAAACGCGAGCATGCGCTTGAGATGATGCTCGGCATAGCACATCACGCTGCCGAGAAGCACGGTCGCGCAGCCGAGAACGAGGAACACGCCGCGCAGATGGAGGCCGCCGAACACGACCGTGGACAGGCGCAGCACGGCATATAGGCCAAGCTCGACCATCATGCCTGAGAACAGCACGCACACCGGGGTGGGGGCGACCGCGTGGGCATCCGGCAGCCAGAAATGGAACGGCACGATGGCCGCTTTGATCATGAACCCGCACAAGAGCAGTGCCGCCGCCCACAGCACCACAAAATCGTGCCGGCCCACAAGCGCCGCGCCGACCTGCGCGAGGTTCAGGCCCCCGGTGACGGCATAAAGCAGCCCAATGCCGGTAAGGACCATAAAGGCGGCGATGGTATTGGTGACCGCGAAGTTGAAGGCACCCTGCAAGGGGGCGCGCTTTCGGGTTTGCAGTCCGCATAGGGCAAAGGCGGCGGTGCTCATCAACTCGAAAAAGACGAACATGTTGAACAAGTCGCCGGTGAGCGCGAAGCCACACATGGCCCCGATAAAGACCAACAGCATGGGCTGGAGGTGCCCCGCACCCGCGTCCACGAGACGCCAGGAAAACACCGCCGCGAGAAAGCAGAGAAAGGCCGCGAGCGTCGCGAAGCCTGCCCCGGCGGGGTCGACCGCGAAAGCGATCCCGCCCGCCTGCGTCCCGCGCGGAAACCAACCGCCGAACCAGTACACGATGGTGTGCGCGAGCGAAAGCTTAAGTAAGATGGCGCAGCAGACCAGAACGGACCCCGAAACGGCGATGGCGATCGAATCAGCGCCGGCGCGGCTCAGGGTTTTTCGGAGGGCAGCCAGCGTGGCCGCGCCCAACAGCGGCAGCACAACGGGCAACGGCGTAAGAATGGTTTCGAGTCGGGTCACCTAACCTCGAAGCGTCCGCAGCTTGGCCGGGTCCACGGTACCCGACTTTTCATGCGCCTTGACGACCATGGCAAGGAGCAGCGCGACCACGACCGCTTCCACCACCACATCGGTGAGCATCAGCGCCTGCACCACCGGGTCGACAGTGAGGCGGCCCACGGGGATGTCGGCAAACACCGGCGCGGTTCCGCCGGCACGCCAGCCGATGCCGAGCAGCAGCACATAGGTCGAGCTTTGCAGCACGGCTAGGCAGATGACCGAGTGCACCAGGTGCCGGCTGGACACGAGCCCATACAGGCCGCAGCAGAACAGCCATCCGGCCACGAGAAACGGCAGGTGAGCCATCACGATTCAGGCCTTCCCAGCACGATTTCCGGATGATAGGTGTAGATGACAAGCACAAACGCCGCTGTCACCTCCACGCCGACCGTGGCTGAGATCAGCGCGACGGTTCCGGAGGAAAACACATTGCCGGTTGTGCCGAGCGGGAGCACATTTGTCAGAAATGGGGCCGCAACCAGCAGCGGAGCGAGCCCGATGAGCCCGTAGGCCCCAGCGCCGAAGGCTTCCAGCACTTCCACAAAACCGTGCGAGGTGATGCGCTGGAACGCTTCGGTGTTTTCGGCGAGGTAGACGAGCAGCGGCGCGTTCGCCAGGATGACTCCGGCCTGGAAGCCGCCGCCGGGAGTTAGGTTTCCGTGCAGCCCGATGTACAGCCCGAAGATCACGCTCAAGCCGGCGACGGGCAACACCAGCGCGCGGACGGTCGGGCTCAGCGGCACCCGGTCGGGAACGGTGCCTTCGAGCAGCTCACCTTCGTCCTCGGCGCGCAGGAGCAGCATGACGCCGAGTGCCGCGGTGAACAGGATGAACTCCTCGCCGAGTGTGTCGAAGCCGCGGTAGTCGTAGTTGATCGCGTTGATCGTGTCAGTCGCGTGGCGCTCGTACACGGCCATGCGCTGCACATACACGCCGTAAGGGCCGGCAAACGGGCCCCAGCGCGGCAGCCCCAAAGCCGCGGCTGCGTACAGCGCGAAAAAGATCGGCGCGGCGACGAAGAAGATGCGGAGCCGGAGGCGCTCAGGCATCGTCCGGTTCCTTTTCGGCCTGAAACTTTTCCTGCCGCTTGATGCGCGAAAGCGCAAGCATAACCATCAGCGGCAGCGCGACCGCGCCCACCGTGAACTGCGACAAAGCGACGTCGGGCGCTTGAAAGAAGAAAAACATGATCCCCGTCAGCAGCCCGTAAAACCCGAGCGCGACGACCTGCTCCAGAACATCGCGCGTACGCACCACCGCGAAGCCGGCGACGGCGATCAGCAGCAGGATGCCCGCGCCGAAGTAGGTCACTTGCCGCCCTCGAACATCTCGGGCGCGGTCACTTCGAGATGGCCCAGTTGTCGCAGCCGAAACGCCCGCCCCGTGGCGTGGGTGACCACGGAATTGAACAGCAGCAGCACCGCCGCGATCAGAGTGGTTTTCATCGATACCTGGCTCGCTCCGGTTTGGAGCCAGGTCGCGAGCGCGACCGCGGAAACACCCAGCGTCGCCGGCAGCGCGAGGTAGTGGAGGGAGTCGAGCGGCTCCCGCATCCGCGCCATGCCCAGTACGCCGACCCAGCAGCAGGCGGCGGCAAAGATC
>CAXTUV010000222.1:2996-4285 GCA_964247445.1 uncultured Acidobacteriaceae bacterium
CGGTGCTTCTCCAAGAAGCGCGCGTACACCAAGCCGCCCCCGAACGACAGGATCGCAAGCGTCAGCGGGAGATCGATGTACGGCGGACGATCCCAACCCACGGTGAACAGCACCATCGCGATTGTCAGGATCAAGCTCGCCATCTGCACACCGACCAAGCGCCGCTCCGGTGTGCCGCGCAGAGCCAACCACGCGCATGGCAGGAGCGCTGCAGCGACTACCGCGCCCGTCACTGTCCACAGATTCATGCGGCCTCGCTCGCGCCCAAGCGCCGGGCGGTCTCAGGCAAAGCCTGCGGGTCGAGCTGATGCATCAGCAGCAGTCCGGCTTCCTGGTCCACCCCAAGCACAATCGAATTGGGACTGGCGGTTAGGTACGTCACCACCAGCACCTCGCGGGCGCGCTTGCGTCGGTTGGTGGTGGAGGCCTCAAAGGGATGCACGGTGAGCGCGGAGTCGACCCGCCGGCCGGAAAGGTCCCGTGCGAGTGCGCGACAAACAACCCAAGCATCCTGCACGATGGAGCCCGGCACACGCCAACCTTGCCGCACATCGGCCGCGTGGAACTCAAGGTGCACCGGCCGGGCCTTCCAGGCAAACACAAGGAAAGCCGTGCACGCCGCTGTACATATGCCGCCTACCAGCATCTCCTGCCCCTTAAACCCGGATACAAACACGACCCACAGCGCAAACGCTGCGAGCGCGGTGAGCCACACACTGAGCCGGAGGAACATGCATCCTGAGACTCAGGATGGCTGTTGCGAGATGCCCATTGCCGCGCACAGGGCGGGCGGGTAGGACGCAGGGTGATACACAGCTTGTACAAAAACGGCTTTGAATCTTACTTCCTCGCCTGAGCCGCGGGCGCGCCCTTCCCTTCCGTCACCATTGTGACTGCATCGACCGGCGGGGCCGGCACGGTCTCGCGCAGGCCGCTCGGCCAACGGATTTCCAACGTGTCCACCGCCGTCGCCGCGCCTAAACCGATATGCAGCCGGGGGTCGCAGGAAGACGCGTAACTGCCGCCGCTCACCGCAGCCGCCCGCTGGTTGACGCCTCCGGCGGTCAGCCACAAGGTCGCTCCTATCCCGTCCCGAGGGCTTTTCGGTCCGCCCACCAGCTTCAACTCCACCCAGTGTCCCGGTGCCTGCACAACGTTGTGGAGAAACGACGGCGTCCCGTTCAGGTTATTGATGATCGCGTCAATCCGCCCGTTGTTGAAAAGGTCGCCCCAGGCCAGCCCTCGCCCCCCGCCCAGCTTCGCGAGCGAGGTGCCTTCGCCCGCCGGCC
>CAXTUV010000222.1:4295-5595 GCA_964247445.1 uncultured Acidobacteriaceae bacterium
AGCATGAGCTTGCCGCGCTCGCTGTGGAACAAGAGCGGCCGCTCCGCGAAACTGGTGCCCCACTGCTGCTTATCCACGCCCGGGTACACATGGCCGTTTGCCTCCAGCAGGTCGAGCCAGCCGTCGTTGTCATAGTCAAGAAAGCCCGCGCCCCAGCCCAGAAACGGCGTGGTCGCCTCGGCAATGCCTGCCGGGTAGCTGACGTCGGTAAAGTTGCCGCCGCCGTCGTTGCGGTACAGCACCTTGTAGTCGTCGGAGAACGTGGTGTTGAACAGGTCCACGTTGCCGGAATGGCGGAAGTCGCCCGCGCCGATGCCCATGGAGGCGGTTTCGCGGCCGGCATCGTTCAGCGCGTAGCCGGAGGAGAAGCTCGCGTCCTCAAATGTGCCGTCGCCCTTGTTGATGTATAGGTAGTTGGGCGTGGAATCGTCAGCCACGAGCAGGTCCGGGCGACCATCGTTGTTCACGTCGATGAAGAGCGAAGCCAACCCGTAGTAGTTTGCTTTCGCATCATCCACCCCCGCCTTAGCGCTTGTGTCGGTGAATGTGCCGTCGCCGTTGTTGTGGAAGAGGTGGTCAGGCTCGCCGGCGAGCCCGCGCGGACCGCACATGACCGGCGCGCCGCGAAACTGGCAAAACACCACGGGCTTGCCCACCTGCGAAGCATCGAAGTGCACATACCCAGGGACAAACAGGTCGAGGCGTCCGTCGCCGTCGTAGTCGCCCCAGGTCGCGCCCGTGGACCAACCGCCGACCGTGACGCCTGCTTTCTCCGCGACGTCGGTAAAGCTGCCGTTATGGTTGTTGCGGTAAAGCCGGTTGTGCCCGTAGTTCGAGACGTAAATGTCCGGCCAGCCGTCATTGTCGAAGTCCGCAACCGCTGCTCCGAAACCCCAACGCTCATTCGCGACGCCCGCTTTGGCTGTCACGTCGGTAAACGTGCCGTCGTGGTTATTGTGAAAAAGAGCTGCCTTCGGCGCGGGCGCGCGGCCCGCCTCGGCCTCGAAGTTCGATCCGTTACCCATGTAGATGTCGAGCCAGCCGTCGTTGTCGTAGTCGAGCAGCGCCACACCCGAGCCCAGGGTTTCCACAATGAAATTCATTTGCGGCGAGCCCATGGTGTGGTGGAAGCGCGCAAGGCCGGACTTGAGCGAAATGTCTTCAAAGATCACCGGTCCGTCCTTGACGAAGCCCCCGGCGGTGATCGGCCGGTGCTGCGCATCGAGCACAACGGCTGACGGCGCGCCAGTTTGTACCTGGGAGCTGCCCGCGGGCGGCTGCATGCCGGCCGGGGCTTGTG
>CAXTUV010000223.1:0-5593 GCA_964247445.1 uncultured Acidobacteriaceae bacterium
CACTCATGAGGCGAACACCTGGGTGCGCGCCTCAGAAGCGGTCAAGATACCCCACTCCTCCTCATGGGCATCGAACCAAGCACCGATCATGATTTGCAGGCGGGCATGCTCCCAGGTCGGCACGGATTTCTCTTTCAATTCGCCATCGATGTACTCGACATCTGGGCGGTAGACCGTATTGAAGTACTCCTCAATTGCAATGCGGGTGACGACGGCCATAGCTGTTCCCCCAAAGTGCTCCGTAGCGAGTATAGCCACTTAGGCACAGCCTCATTGCACTCCGGACGATGCAGCTTCCGCACAGCCCTTCTATCTCGTCCGGGTATACTCAGGGGATGGCCGCCACCGTCCAGATCATGCCTGCCCCGCTGCGCGTCCCAGGGGAGAAGCGCGTCCTCCTTCTCAAGCCGCGCGGGTTTTGCGCGGGCGTCGTTCGTGCTATCGATATCGTCAATATCGCGCTTGAAACCTTCGGCGCGCCTATTTATGTCCGCAAGGAAATCGTCCACAACAGCTTTGTCGTGAACGAGCTCGCGGCCAAGGGGGCGATTTTCGTGGACGAGATCGCGGAGGTGCCCGAGGGGGCGCGGGTGATCTATTCAGCGCATGGGGTGTCCCCGGCTGTGCGTGAAAGTTCCAAAGCCCGCAAACTCAAGGAGATTGACGCGACCTGTCCGCTGGTCACCAAGGTTCACGTCGAGGCGATCAAGTTTGCCAAGCAGGGCTACTCGCTGGTGTTGATCGGCCACCGCGACCACGACGAAATCGAAGGCACGCTGGGCGAAGCGCCGGATGTAACCCAGGTGGTCTCGACCGTCGAAGAGGTGCAAGCGCTCCAAGTACCTGACCCGAACCGGGTGGCGTACCTGACCCAGACTACGCTCTCGCTCGATGACGCACGGGCCATCCTCCAGGCGCTCAAGGAAAAGTTCCCGAAGATTGCCGGGCCGCACTCGCAGGACATCTGCTACGCGACCGAAAACCGCCAGGTCGCGGTAAAAAACGTCGCGCACCAGGCGGACCTAGTGCTGGTGGTCGGGTCGACGAACTCGTCCAATTCGAACCGGCTCGTCGAGGTATCGCGCAACCTGAGCACGCAAAGCTACCTGATCGATAAGGCCGAGGACATCCGTCCGGAGTGGCTCGAAGGCGTGGGTTCGGTCGCAGTCACCGCCGGGGCGTCCGCGCCGGAGGTGCTGGTGAAGGGCGTGGTGGATTTCCTGGCGAGCCGCGGCTATGGCGATGCCGACGAAGTGGAAGTGATGCCGGAAAACGTGCGTTTCGGGCTGCCGCCGGAGATCGCGCAGGCTGCCGCGGCAGCCCGTTAACGCGCGGCAAGCGAAACCGCGCACCCCGGCGCGGACTCTAAGAAGAATCGATGAGCACAATCACCGAGCGGCCACAACCCGGCGAGGAAGCCTCGAAGCTGAAGTTCGGACGCCTGGATGCCGGGTTGAGCCGGGTCGCGGATGCGATCGGTCGCGCGTGCGGGAACATCTTCGCGAAGCAAGCGCCAGAAGGTTACTGGTGTGGGGAGCTCGAAGCCGACACTTCGCTCGAAGCCGACTACATCTTCATGCATACCCTGCTGGGTACGGGCGAGCCGGGACGCATGGGACGCGCGCTCACCGAAATGCTGCGCTACCAAAACGAGGACGGCGGCTGGTCGATCTTTCCCGGCGGCCCATCGAACATCTCGCTTTCCGTCAAGTGCTATTTCGCGTGCAAGCTGATGGGCTGGTCCGCGGATCACCCGGTACTCGGGAAGGCGCGCACTTGGATCCTGGCCAACGGCGGCGTAGTGGAGTGCAACACCTTTACCAAGATTTACCTGTGCTTCATGGGTCAGTACGACTACGACGCGGTGCCGGCGGTGCCGCCCGAGATCGTGCTGTTCCCGAACTGGGCCTACTTCAATATCTACGAGATCAGCTCCTGGTCGCGCGCGATCCTGGTTCCGCTTTCGATCGCGTACGCGAAAAAGCCGTTCAAGAAGATCCCGCCCGAGCAAGGCATCGACGAGCTGTTTGTCGGCGGGCGGGCTGGAGCCAAGCTGCACCTGCGCTGGAACCGGGAAAAGCTCGTGTCCTGGCGCAATGTTTTCCTGCTGGCCGACCGAATGACGCACTGGTTCGAGCGCGTCCACATCCGGCCGCTGCGCAAGGTCGCGCTGAAGAAGGCCGAGAAGTGGATGCTGGCGCGGCTCGAAATGTCGGACGGGCTGGGTGCCATCTACCCGGCGATCCTGAACTCTGTGATCGCGCTGCGCTGGCTGGGCTATTCACTCGACGACCCGCAGGTCATGCGCGCTCTCGATGAGTTTGAGCGGCTGGGCATTGACGAGCCGCAAGGCGTCCACGACCATGCCGAGCCGACCTTTCGCATGCAGCCGGCGGTGTCGCCTGTGTGGGACACGGCGCAAGCCGTCTTCGCACTGGGCGAGGCCGGGATTGACCGCTCCGACCCGCGCCTGCTTAGAGCCGCCGATTGGATGCTGTCGAAAGAAAGGGCGACTGGGCCGAGAAGGTGAAGCGGACCGAGCCGGGCGGCTGGTACTTCGAATTCAACAATGAGTGGTACCCGGACGTGGACGATACGGCGCAAGTGCTGCTTGCGCTCAATAAGGTCGACAACCCGCGCGAGCGCTACCAGTATGATGTAAGCCGCCGCGCGCTCGACTGGATCTTCGCCATGCAGTGCCGCAACGGGGGCTGGGCGTCGTTCGACAAGGACAACGACAAGATGATCTTCCAGCACATCCCATTCGCCGACCACAACGCGATGCTGGACCCGCCGACGGTGGATATCACAGGCCGGGTGCTTGAAACATTGTCGATCTACGGCTATCCCCGCGCTGACACACGCGTCGACCGCGCGATCAAGTTCATCCTGAGCGAGCAGGAGCCGGACGGCTCATGGTTTGGGCGCTGGGGGGTGAATTACCTATACGGAACGTTCCTGGTCCTACGTGGCCTTGAGTCGATGGGCGTTTGGAACCATGAGCCTGAAATTCAGCAGGCGGCGGAGTGGATTCGCTCCGTGCAGAACGCGGACGGCGGCTGGGGCGAAAGCTGCCGCTCCTACGACGAGCCGGACACACGCGGGGTGGGCCCGAGCACCCCTTCGCAGACGGCCTGGGGTTTGCTGGGGTTGCTCGCCGCCGGCGACAAGCGGTCGGACTCGGTGGCGAAGGGCGTGCGCTGGCTCTTGGAGCGCCAAACGGACGAGGGCGGCTGGGACGAGTCGACCGGCGCGGGTGCGCAGAAGCAGGCGGTGTACACCGGGACGGGCTTCCCGCGCGTGTTCTACCTTGCCTACCACCAGTACCGGGAGTACTTCCCGCTGCTCGCGCTGACCGCGTATAAGAAGGCGATGGAGCGGGGGGATGAGCAGCCGTGAACTATGAACGGGCAGGGTCGATTGTCAAAGATTTACGAGAAGTACTGCAGGATGTGGTCGCACCGGATCTGAAATCGATGGTGCGCGGGCTTGCGGAGCTCAAGGAGCAAATGAAAGCCGATAACGCTTTGCTTCGGCAGGAGATTGCCGCCGTTGAAAAGCGAACTGCAGATCGCATTGAACTCTCGGAGCAAAGAACAGCTGAGCGTATCGAGCGTGTCTACGACAAGATAGAGATTAATAATCTGACTCGACGGAATGCCGAGTTGGAACGAGAGCTGGAGCAAGTGCGCATAAGCCAGCAAACGCAGCAGCACTAGACGAGGCAGATCACAATGGCAGTTCCCGTATCCCAGGCTTGGACCGTGGCCACTTACATCCTGAAGCAGCGCATGGCGGGCAAGAAGCGGTTCCCGCTCGTCACCATGCTCGAGCCCTTGTTCCGCTGCAACCTGGCCTGCGCCGGCTGCGGCAAAATTCAGTACCCGGCCCACATCCTCAAGCAGGAGCTCACGCCCGAAGAGTGCTTCCGCGCGGTCGAGGAAGCCGGGACGCCGATGGTCTCGATCCCCGGCGGCGAGCCGCTGCTGCACCCGCGCATCGATGAGATCGTCGCCGGGCTGGTCGCGCGCAAGAAGTATGTCTATATGTGCACCAACGCGCTGCTGCTCAAGGAAAAACTGCATCTCTTCACGCCGTCCAAGTACCTGTCGTTCTCGGTGCATCTGGACGGGCAGCGCGAGCACCACGACTTTTCCGTGTGCCGTGAGGGCGGCTACGACATCGCGGTCGAGGGCATCAAGGCGGCGGTGGCGGCGGGCTTTCGCGTCACCACCAATACGACCCTGTTCGACGGAGCCGACCCGAACTCGGTCCGGGCATTCTTCGACGAGCTGATGGACCTTGGCGTCGAGGGCATGATGGTCGCGCCGGGCTACACCTACGAAAAGGCCCCCGACCAAAAGCATTTCCTGGGCCGATCCCGCTCGCGCAGGCTGTTCCGCGCCATCCTGTCGAACCGCAAGAAGACCTGGAAGTTTAACGCCTCGCCCATGTACATGGAGTTCCTGATGGGCAAGCGCGAGTTCACCTGCACCCCATGGGGCATGCCGGCCTACTCGGTCTTCGGCTGGCAGAAGCCCTGCTACCTGCTGCAGGACGGATACGCGGATACGTTCCAAGCGCTGATCGACGAGACCGACTGGTCCAAGTACGGAACGGAGTCCGGAAATCCGAAATGCGCCAACTGCATGGTGCATTCAGGTTACGAGGCTTCCGGCGCGTACTACACCTTCGCTTCGTGGAAGGGCTTCGCCGCAACCGCGATGGCCACCCTGTTCAGCAAGTACGAAGACCGGGGTGCGCTCGATTTACTGAACGAGCCCAAGAAGCCGGCGCATGGTCCGCTGGTGCAGGTGCAGACGACGACCAAGGTGAAGGTTCGCGAGGGGGCCGCGGTTTGAGCTCCGTTGAGGATCAAGAACTCGCGCAAGGCCGGGAGCGCGAAGAGCTCCAAGGCTGGGTCCCAACGCTCGCGTCGGACGAGGAGCGGCGGCTCGCGTTTGAAAAAGCTTTCGACTACCGCGGCGACGTCACGCTGACCTTGCGCGACGGCTCCGTCGTGAATGGATACGTATTCGACCGGCGCACCGGTGCGACGCTCGACGCGTCCGCGGTGCGGGTCATCCCGGCGAACCAGCGAACCAAGCTGTCGATCCCGTACAGTGAGATCGCCGCGCTTCAGTTCAGCGGGCGCGACACGGCGGCCGGCAAGAGCTTTGAAGTGTGGGTGAAGAAATATAACGAGAAGAAAGCCGCCGGCGAGCGGAACATCGCGATCGAGCCCGAGAAGCTGGACTGACAGGTATGTCCAGCGAGCGGGCCCGTCCCGACTAGGCCCTCGGCGCTTTCACAGCCAGGATATCCACCTGATCGATCTCCGGCGGCTTCGCGAGCAGCTCGCCTGCCTTCTCCATCAGCGCCTTCGCGATCGGTCCGGACAGGTGCGCCTGCCGCCCCGCATCTCCCGTAAAGGTGTCAAAGATGCCGAACTGCGACGGACCGATTTTAAGCGCGTACCAGGTGGTGGTACCGGCTTCGGCTTGCGCCAGCGGCAGCGCCGATTTCAGAAACTCCTCAACCTCTTGCTCTTTGCCGGGGTTAGCTTCCATGTACGCCCACTGTGCCTGTGTAT
>CAXTUV010000224.1:0-5569 GCA_964247445.1 uncultured Acidobacteriaceae bacterium
GCTCGAATTACGCGTGGTCACCGGATTCGGCGCGCCTGGCCTATATCCAAATGGATGAGACAAAGGTGCCGTCCTATCCGCTGACCGACTGGATTCCTGAACACGCCTCGGTGGACGAGCAAAAATATCCGCAGCCGGGCGACCCTAACCCGGCGGTGCGGGTCGGCGTCGTTTCGGCTGAGGGCGGCGTACCCCGCTGGCTGGAACTACCCGAGGTACGGCCCAACCAGGACTACATCCCGCGCGTGGGCTGGCTTGACGCGAAGACGGTGTGGGTGGAAACGCTGAACCGCGACCACAAGCACCTGGATATCTGGTTCGCGAACGCGGAAACCGGCAAGCCTGAAAAGGCACTGGCACTGACGGATGACAAGTTCTTCGACGAGAACTACGACCTGGACTTTTCCGTGCCGGGGCATATGCTTTTGCGGTCCTGGCGCACGGGCCACACCCATATCGACCATTACACATACGCATCCGGCGGTAAGGGAGGGCTCCGGCTCGCGGGGCAGCTTGAGGATGGTCCGTATGAGGTGTCGACCCTCGAGACGGTCGTACCCGGCGGTCCCGGCGGTGGCACTGTGTACTACACGAGCAACGAGGGCAGTCCGCTGGACAGCCAGGTGTGGAGCGTGCGGTTGGACGGCAGCGGGAAAACGCAGGTGAGCCGAGGCGCGGGGACTCACAAAGTCGCCTTCGCGGATGGCAGCGCAAGCTACACGGACTCCTACTCAAGCCTCCAGATGTCGCCGTCTCTCGCGTTGTGCTCGGTCCGCGGCGGCACACCTGCCTGCGCGAATTTATGGAAGGATGTCTCTTCCGCCGGGCACGCCGTGCGCCCTTCGGAAGTCTTGACGCTGAAAGCTGCGGACGGGAAGACAACCCTGTACGCCACTTTGACCATGCCGGAAGGGCAAACCGCCGCGGCGAGTGTACCGCTGATTACCAACCCTTATGGAGGGCCGGGCACCGCGACGGTCGCGAACAGCTGGGGCGGGCAGGGCTTGTACTTCGACCAACTCCTTGCTCAACATGGCTATGCAGTGCTTCATGTTGACAATCGCGGCATGGGCAACCGGGGTCGTGAGTTCGAGCAGGCCGCCTATCGAGATTTCGGCGCGGTGCAGCTGGCCGATCAGTTAGCCGCGATCGATCAGGTGCTGGCCCGCTACCCGCAACTCGACAACCGTCGCCTAGGCTGGTGGGGCTGGAGCTGGGGCGGCACGTTTACCCTCAATGCGCTGACCCACTCCGACCGTTTCCGCGCCGGCGTTTCCGTCGCGCCGGTCACCGACTTCCGTGATTACGACTCCATTTACACCGAGCGCTACCTCGGCCTGCCTGCGACAGATAAAGTCGTGTACGACAGCTCGGCGGTGCAGGGAAGCGCGGCTCGCCTGCACGGGCATCTGCTTCTCGTTCACGGTACCGGCGACGACAACGTGCACATCGAAAACACGGTGCAGTTCACGCAGAAGCTCATCGAGAACGACCTGCCTTACGACCTACAGATCTACCCGCGGAAAACACATTCCATCGCCGGCAAGGAAGCCCGTACGCAGCTCTATGAACGCATCCTTGCCCATTGGGAGCAGTACTTAAAGCCGCCGGCAACCGCGCCCGACGCGGCAGCGGGGCAGTAAAGGCTGGGGAAGGCCGCGCTTGTTACTTTCGTGCGCTGCGGGGACTGAACAAATTCGGAGTTTTGGCCGATATACGCCTTGAGCCATGATTCCATATCCTCGCAGAGCGGCTTTTGCAGGTCGGCATGCACCGATCAACCTCGGCACCTTCTCCATCGTGCTGCTCGCCGCAGCTGCGTGCGGCGCGATTATCTTCACGCTTGTCGCAGGCTTCTTCGTTTACAGCAATACCCGAAGCCTTGTTTCCGCCAAGGACTGGGTAGAGCATACCCAAGAGGTACTGACCTCGCTTCAGACCGCTTCGCAACAGGCGGATCGCATCGAGTTCAGCACGCGGCTCTATGTGCTGAACCAAGACGAGGCTCAGCTGTCCACTGCCCGCTACAGCGCGATCAGCCTCAAAGTAGCCGCGCTGCGCATTGCAAATCTCGTGGTGGATAATCCTGCGCAGGTTCGGAACTCGCAGGGGCTTACCGCGTGCAGCGCCCGCCTGAACGATCTGGTGCGCGCTCGGGTCAAAGCCATACCGATTGAAGGATTGCTCGCCTGCCGCGAGAGCATCAGCCTGCTCACCGAGCGGGAACGCACCATGCTGAAGGACCGTACGAAAAAATCGCAGCATTCCTCGCTGGTGTCCATTTCGACCGAATGCACTTTTGTTGCCGTCTCCCTGCTTACCCTCGTCGGACTTTTCGGCATTCTGCTGCGGGACGCCTTTCAACGCCGGGATGTCGCGAAGCGCACCGAGGCGATGAACCGCGACCTGGCCCAAACCGTGCAGGCGTTGGAAGCGCGCATGGATGAGTCGCGGCTCTTGACAGCCTCCCGCGACGAGCTCCAGCTTTGCACCACCGTGGAGCAGGTATATCGCACGAATACCGCGTGCATGACTCGTCTGCTTCCCGGTACTTCCGGATCGCTCGCCATCATCAGTTCGGAACGCGGCGCGGTCGAGCTGGTGTCTACCTGGGGCGGTTTCGCGGATGCGGCGCAGCTGACGTTCTCGCCGGAATCCTGCTGCGGCCTGCGGCTCGGGCACCTACGTTGGCGCACGCCCGGTGGCTCGGAGATTGATTGCGGTCATTTTTCTGTCACCGCGCCCGTTTGCTATGTCTGCCTGCCGTTGGTTGCGCAGAGCAAAACTCTCGGCGTGCTCACGATTGAGTGCGCCGCTGAAAGCGCCTACCAAGCAGTGCAGGAGCACATGGACGGCATTCTACAATTTCTACAGCTCACCGGCATGGCTGTCGCCTCGTTGAACCTGCGCAGCCAAATGGAGGAGCAATCCATCCGCGACGCGCTCACGGGGTTGTTCAACCGTCATTTCATGCAGATCACGCTCGACCGAGAACTGCTGCGGGCTTCCCGCGCCGCTGCCCCGCTTGCGCTGATAATGCTGGATGTCGACCACTTCAAGCGGTTTAACGATACGTACGGCCATGCCGCCGGGGACGCGATGCTGCGAGGGATCGGCCACGCCTTTCGTGAGGGTGTGCGGGCCGAGGACACGGTGTGCCGCTACGGCGGCGAGGAATTTGCGATCATCCTGCCCGGTCTCGAGGCCCAAGCAGCACTGGAACGCACGGAGCGCATCCGCCGCAGCATTGCTTCTCTCGACATCGCATTCGGAAACGGCTTCGGCCAGGCTACGGTTTCCATCGGCATCGCGCTCTATCCGCTGGATGGAATGGACCCCGACATGCTGCTCCGCAAAGCCGACGGCGCGCTTTATCGGGCTAAACACAATGGTCGCAATCAAGTGTGGCTTGCTGAGGATATGGCGCGGGTCTGACATACTGCGCTCATGGAGACTCTCGCGTCGGGTGCGGATTTGATCCTTGCCCGTCACTGGCTTGGTCCCGAGACTGAACTGCTCGTGCTTTCGGACGGCCTCTGTCGCTTCGATGGCGGAGCGATGTTCGGCGTTGTGCCGAAAGCGCTGTGGAGCCGGGTTGCACCGGCAGACGAACGCAATCTCGTTTCTCTTGGATTGAATACGCTTGTGGTGCGTACGCGGCGAGCCGACGGCAGCATGCATACCGCGGTGATCGAAACCGGCTTCGGTGAAAAGCTGCCCCCGAAACTCGCGTCCATTTACGGCACGCAGGCGCGCCTGCTCGACGCTTTCAAGGCAGCCGCGATCCCCCCAGCTTCGGTCGATCTGGTCGTGAACACGCACCTGCACTGGGATCATTGCGGCTGGAACACCCGTTTGCGTGCCGACGGCGGCGGCGTGGAGCCGACCTTCCCGAACGCGCTGTATCGGGCGCATGCCGGGGAGATTGCGCACGGTCGCGCCAGGTATGCACGCGATGCGATCTCGTATGTGCCCAACAACTACGAGCCGCTGCTGGCCTCGGGGCAGATGGAGCCAATCACTCTGCCTGAGAACGATACGTTGGAGATTGCTCCCGGCCTCGCGGTTGAGCTCTACCCGGGCCACACGGAGCAATTAATGGCCGTGCACATCCGTGACAGCAGTTCCGGCCGCCGAGCCTGCTATATCTCCGACCTCGTTCCGACCACGGCGCACCTGCCGCTTACCTGGACGCTCGGCTTCGACCTCGACCCGATGCGCACCATTGCAGAAAAATCCCGCTTTTACACTCAAGCCGCCCGCGAAAATTGGCTGGTGGTTTTCACCCACGACGCGCAAATCCCGATGGCCTACCTGACGCAGACCGCCGGCGGCGCTGTTGTGCGCGAGTACTCGGAGCAGCGGCATCCCAGAAGTCATGGAGCGTTCTCGACAACCACTTGACCCCGCTTTGCGAACTTTTCTAGATGAGCAAGCCGCGCTTGCCACCGGACCCGTCCGCACGCCGCATGAGGTGCGCGCGCGCATGAAACGGCAGCTCGAAGCCCGTGCCGTCCCGGGCCTGCCGAATGCGGTGCGTACCGAAGACCACTTGCTGGAAGACTCTGTCGGCGCGCCGGTCCGGGTACGCGTTTACACCTTGCCGAACCGCATCGGCCGCCCGGCACCGACCTTGGTCTATTTGCACGGAGGCGGCTGGGTTGCCGGCTCGATCGAGACCCACGATCCGTTTTGCAAGCTTCTTGTATCCCTAGCCGAAGTTTGTATGGTGTCCGTCGACTACAGGCTCGCCCCGGAAGCTCCTTATCCCGCGGCGCTTGAGGATGCGCGAAGGGCCCTGTTTTGGACGCGCGAGCATGCGGAGCAGTGGGGCGGGAGAGCGGAGCTGCTCGCGCTCGGCGGCGACAGCTCCGGCGGCAACCTCGCCGCTGTCACGGCAAACCGGCTGGCCACGGAGCGCGATGCACCGAGGCTGCGCGGCCTCCTGCTGTTGTATCCCTCGACTGACCACCCGAGCGGGTTGCACCCGTCCTATGCCGAAAACGCGGTCGGGTACGGTCTGGAGGCTTCGACCATGCAGTGGTACTGGGAGCAGTACGCGTATCGGACGGATCCGGACGATCCCGGCATCTCGCCCCTACGCGCTGCCGTGCTTCCCCCGCTGCCGCCGGTTTTCCTGGCGACCGCCGACTATGACGTATTGCGCGATGAGGGATTGGCATATGGGCGCAAGCTGCGCGAGGCAGGTGTTTCTGTGACGCACATCCATAGTGCGGACATGCACCACAATTTCCCCGTCGGTCCGGGGACGGTAGCGCGCTTCCCGCAATCAGACGCGGCTCTCGGCCAGATCGCGGTTTTTCTGCGATCCCTTTTTGCCCAAGGCTGAAACGGCCCACCTTGTTGGCAGGTGGGCCGTGCCTCTTACTCCTCGTGATGTTTGTACTTCTTTTTATGCGTTGGCGGTTTCGGCTCAGTAGGCGGCGCTGGTTCGGTGGGAGGCGCGGCCCCGCCGCCGGAACCCGTTGCGGTCCCGCCGCTTCCGCCGAAAAGCTGCGCCAAGGCACTTCCGTTCGGCGATCCCAGACCGGTACAAGCGTCCCAGCCC
>CAXTUV010000225.1:0-5561 GCA_964247445.1 uncultured Acidobacteriaceae bacterium
GTCCAGCGGCGTACCGCGTCTACGGCGGCCGTGCCTAGATCTCTGCTCGGCGCGCCTATAACAGAGCATTGCAGGACCCGGCCGTCTATTCCGATCAAAACCTGCAAGACAACAGTTCCCTGGATGCCCGCATGTTCCGCAATGAGCGGGTAGTCCGGCGCGACGCCCTCCATCAGATATGCCTGCGCAACCGATGCGCTGAGCCGGATGCGCTGAGGCGGCGGCTTCACGGCGTCCGGCGGCGGCTCAAACACCGCGTCGTTTGCCGACAGCGGTGCCAGTGTTTCCACGTGAATTTCTAAGAACGGCTTGCCCGCGTGCGTGGCACGGATGTTTCGAGCGACCGTGTGGCCGTTAAACTGGGCTGGGTCATTGAAATGGGTTTCGTAGGCGTCTCCGGCCGTGGCTTCAAACCGCAGAACGGGTTTCTCGCTGTCGCGGTCAAAGCAGTAAACCGGGCGCGAGGGCAGCGGTTCGGGTTCGCCCACCGGCAGGCTGACCGTGACGCAACGAAACGCTTCGGCCCCGACATGCTGGTCTTCGCGTTCATACCCGGCATTCGCGACGACAGACGGGTTCGGCATGGGATGCACCAGGTCATGCCGTACCAGTTGCTCGGCAAGATTCGCCCAACGGGGTGTCCCCGCGCGAAAGTGGCCTGACTCCAGCAGATAGTCGGTTTGGGTAAAGCTGTCGCTTGTGTAGCCGACCCGGTCTTTTTTCGGGCTGACCCAGTACTCCTCAAACGTGCCGTGCTCCAGCGGCTTGCCTGCTTCGTCATAGGTTTGGTACGAAGCTCGCAGATGCCAGGGCTGCGCGTCCGGAAGCAGCAGACCGTTGTTGGCCGAGGCTGCGGCCATCAGTGCGCCTCCGCCGGGAGTCTGCGCGGCAAGGGCCGCCCAAGCTACAAACGGCAGCAGAAATCGGCTCAACTGTAGCCAGCGCACGCGACTCCCAACTTCCTTCTTCAAATTCAGGGTAACGCGGCAGGGTGGATGCCTAGGAAGAAACCGACGCGCCGGCCAGCTCCTGCTCGATATGCCGGTTCAATCCGGTTTGGGCGAACTCCGCCGCGACGCGAATGCCATTGCGGATCGCATTGTCATTGGACGAACCATGGCCCACGATGCAGATGCCGCGTACCCCTAAAAGCAGCGTGCCGCCGTACTCGGAAGGGTCCATCTTACGTTTGAAGGCAGCGAAGGCTTTTTGCGAAAGCAGCGCGCCGACTTTGGCCGTGACCGTGCGGGCAAGCGCTTGCTTGAGCATGTCGCGCACCAGCCGAGAGAGCCCCTCACTGGTCTTGAGTGCGACATTGCCGACAAAGCCGTCGCAAACGATGACGTCAGCATGCCCGTTGTACAAGTCGCGCCCTTCGACGTTCCCGATGAAGCGCAGCGGAAGAGCCTTGAGCAGCGGAAATGCTTCACCCGTCAGCTCGTTGCCTTTACCCTCTTCTTCGCCGATGGATAGGAGACCAACGCGCGGCTCAAGCACCTTGAGCACCGATCGAGCGTAGAGCTCGCCCATGACGGCAAATTGCGCGAGGTTTTGCGGGCGGCAGTCTACATTCGCGCCCACGTCGAGCAGCACACACGGGGTTCCGGCAGAGGTCGGCAACACGGCCGCCAGGGCAGGCCGGTCGACTCCCGGCAGCGTTCCGAGCACCATCTTCGCCGTGACCATCGCGGCACCGGTGTTGCCGGCGGTCAGAAACGCCGCACACTTGCCTTCGCGCACTAGTCGCAAGCCCACGCGCATCGACGAATCCGGCTTTTTGCGAACAGCGAGCACGGCTTTTTCATCCATGGCAATGCGCTCGCTCGCATGGACGACCGTAATGGGCAGCTTTTCGCCCGCGAGCGTTTGCAGCAAAAGCGGCTCGAGGCGCTCGCGCGGACCGACAAGGTGGACGCGGACAGGTAGGTCGCGCGCGGCTTGGATCGCGCCGCAGATTTCAGGGTCGGGCGCTTTGTCCGCGCCCATGGCATCGACGGCGATGTCGGTGAGCATGGTTTCGAAGTTAGACGGCTACTTGGCTTCGGGAGTTGCGAGCACCGCGCGGCCTTTGTACTCGCCGCATTTGCCGCAGGCCCGGTGGGGCAGCTTGCGCTCATGGCAGTTGGGGCACTCAGACAGGCCGGTCGCGGTCAGGAAGTCGTGGGAGCGGCGCTTGGCGGTGCGCTGCTTGGAGTGGCGTCGTTTCGGGTTAGGCACAAGGATCCTTTCAAATTTTCAAATTCGCGGCGCTACGACGCGGTGATCCGCCCCCGCAAGCCGCCGAGCGCGGCCCAGCGCGGATCCGCGGGCGCTTGCTCGCAGTCGCAAGGGTCGGTATTGCCGTTGCGGCCGCAGCGCGGGCACAGGCCCTTGCAGTGTTCACGGCAAAGCGTCCGCGCGGGCAGGGACAAGAGCACCTGTTCGCGCAGGACGTCTTCCAGGAGAACGCTGCCGTCCTGATAATAGCCGATTTCGGTTTCGGAGGCCCCGATGGAGCGCTCGCCGTCGTCCGAGTCGACCCCGATGGGGCGGAACAGCACGTCGAACTGGCCTTCAAGCGGGTGCTCGACCGGGTCGAGGCAACGTGCGCAGGAAACCTGAAACAAGCCCTTGTAGGTCCCGCGAAGGCGGATGTCCTCGACGATCTCGCGCGGACCCCGGTGCTCCTCGAGCCGGTCGGCCCGGCCCTCGGCGGCCAGCGGGCCGCGCTGCTCGATATCCGAGCCGAACTCGACGCCGCCCGGAGGAAAGGAAGCCCGGAACTCGACCGGCTCCCGCTGAAGGTCCTGTAGGGTGATGAGCATGGCTTCTGTCTTCTAAGGTACGGGGCGCGGGGGTGAGGGGTCAATGGACCCGTTTTGAGGGCATCTCGATACGGTAGCCTGCTTCACGGCTGTGCCGGACGGCTGCGACCGTAATCTCAGGGCTGAGATAGCGGTACAGAACGATGTATGCGCCTCTCCCGAATGAGATCACCCATTCACAGTACTCGGGAGGCAGATTCTCCGGCCTGCGCCCACTTTCCGGAAGCGTGCTTAGCTGTTCCACACCTTCACGAATCACCCTCACGGCGCGATTCGCTGCCGTCCGATTTCCGGCATCCACGAGGAACTGCCGAAGCCGGGCTAAGTCGCTGCGAGCCCGCGCTGACCAGACTATGTGTGGCACGGCGGCAGCTCAGCATCCTCACCGGCTTCCAGCTTGGCAAGCCAAGCATCGACCTCCTCGCCGGTCAGGTGCAGACCTGTCGCCTCGTACTCGGCTATCGCGGCTAATGCGTCCTGGTAAAAGCGATCGCGCTTGGCAAGCCTATCGGCGTAATCGGCAATTGCTTCCTGGAGCACTGCTTGCGGCGTGGAACGGCTGACAGCGGCGAGCTGCTCAATCTGAGCACGGGTGGCGCTGTCAAGCTCAAAGGCGGGTTGGGTCGACATGCTTAGCGTCCCTCCTCGGGCTAGCGTACACCGGTCAAGGAGTGCCCGGGTTACCGGTACACCGCGCATCCTCGTGCCTCCAGCTCGTCTAGCCAAGCCGGGATGTCCAGCGTATCAACCCAGCGCAGGTCCAGCTTTTTAAGCCTCGGCAGCCGGATGAGCTCCTCCGGCAGGGAACGCAACGGATTGCCGCGCAGATTAAGTTGGCGCAGTTCACAAAGCTTGCCCACATTTCTCGGCAAAGCCTTGAGCCGGTTGTTGCGCAGGTGAAGCTCCCGTAAGTTCGTCAAGCCAGCCAAAGTGTCGGGCAGCTCGGTAATCTGGTTGTCCGTCGCCCGCAGTTCCAGGATGCCGGCCATGCCGCACACGGCTTCCGGCCACTCGCGGAACGCGTTCCCGCTGATGTTCAAATAGCGCAAAGCCGTGAGCCGCGCGAGCGTTGCGGGAAGCGTCGTCAGGCGGTTGTCATGCAGGTAGAGGAAGTCGCGCAGGCCGGCAAGCTCGCCTAACTCGTCCGGCAAGTATGTGAGGCGGTTGTGGCCTAGATCCAATGTACGTAGTTGCCGGAGCTCACCAATGCGGGCGGGCAGATCAGCTAAATCATTCTCAGCCAGGACCAGCACTTCTAAGTCAGCGGCCGCCCACACCGACTCTGGAACGGCCCCAAGATGTTGCTTCCACAAGTTTAAAAGCATCCCGTCTGTTCAGCGCGCCGCCTCACTTACCCGCACCGCCCTACTCAGCTTTCCACCGCGAACCAGAAACCGCGCCCCAAGCCAGGTACGCACAGGCTCGTCATACAATTTAAGGCAGGCGTAGGCGACTGAAACGGCAACCAGCAGGAGCGCCGCGCCCCAGCCGAAACCGGCCGCGACCGGAAACTTCTGCTTTGCCGTCCAAGTGGTGTTGATATAGATCAATGGGTAATGCGTGATGTATAGCGGGTAGGAAATCTCAGCGAGATACTTCCAAGCCTTCGTCTCCACCTTCCCGGTAACGCGCCCGCCCGCGCCCATAGCGACGACCATCGGGAACAGAATGAGGATGCTGAAGGAGTCAAACAGCCCGTTCACCCATAGGTGCAGCGAGCCCCCAACCCTGGGAAAAGCAAGGATGGCGAGCAGGAGCAAGCTGCACCAGGCAAACGCACCCTCCACATGAATGCGCTTGCCGAGCCGCATCAGCAGCACGCCGGCAAAGAACGGGTACAGCAGCCGCGCAAAGCCGACGTGGAGCTCGGTCGGGTCCAACGACCAGCCGCCGATCACATCACCGTGCTTGCTCGTGACTGCCATGTGAATAAGGAACACGCCCGCGAGAAACACCAGCACGGCGAGAGCGCGCTTGGAGAACTTGCGGACAATGGCGGCATACAGGATATTCGCGATGTATTCAAAAAACAGCGACCAAGCAGGGCCGTTCAGCGGGTGCATCTCATCCCAGCCCCGGATGTCCATCGACGGGAGCACCGGGAGTAAAGTCGCCCCGATGACCATATAAAGGAGCACCTTCCAAACCGGGGTCGCGCTGATCAGGCGAAACTCAGGACCGGCGGCGAAGTAAAACAAGATCGCGCCGATCACGGAGCCCGCGATCACCATCGGTTGTAGGCGGATCAGGCGGCGCTTGTAGAACTCCCACTCGGTCATCCGGCCCCAGCGGTCGTCATACGCGTAAGCCACAACAAAGCCGGACAGCAGAAAGAAGAAATCCACCGCGAGATAGCCGTGGTTGATGATCTGCTTGGTATGGTCCCCCAGCGAGTAAGGCTCGAAGCAATGGAAGGTCACCACGGTGATCGCGGCCACGCCGCGCAAGCCGTCGAGGATTTCGTAGTGGCTCTTGGTCGGAACGGCGGGCGAAGTCTGATTCATGCGAGTGCGCTGAGGGTACATGCCGGAAAGCTCACCGCGCAATCACCAAAACATTGCGGTATGTTGACCCCATGCGCCTCTTCCGCTTCCCTGCCCTACTCCTGCTTGCTCTACCCCTTGCTGCTTCCTGCCAAGAGCATAAGGACTCTCCCGCGAAAGCTCCGGAGATGAGTACGGACGCGCTGCTGATTATGGAGGCGGACTCCCAAGTGAAGCAGACCTGGTTGATCGCCGGCAGAGCCCTGCACTACAC
>CAXTUV010000226.1:0-4154 GCA_964247445.1 uncultured Acidobacteriaceae bacterium
AGCCTCGTTGATGACAATGGGCGCGGGGGTGCCCGGGAAGCCGAGCAGCTCCGCCCCGCGCAGGTAGGGCTCGGGGTGCGGTTTGCCGTGCTCCCCCATATCAGCGGTGATGAACCGCTTGGGCGGGGTGAGGCCGACCGCTTCCATCCGCACCCGCGCCAGCTTCTCGGTCGCCGAGGTCACCACCGTCCAGCTGCCCTCGGGCAGCGAGGCCAGCAGCGAGGCCACGCCCGGAAGGGCCGTGATGCCGTCCGTGTCCTCGATCTCAATCTGCTCGATCACGGCAAGCTCTTCCTGATCATTCAAGTCAGGCCGCAGCAGGCGAATCGTCTCGATCGCGCGCTTGCCGTGCGCGGTCAGGATCGCCTTCGCCCCGTCGACCCCGCGCAGGTTGCCCCACTTCACCCACGAGCGCTCGACCGAGCCGAGTGAGGACGCCAGCACGCCGTCCATATCGAAAAGGATGCCCGCGCACTCGATTCTCATGCGGGCAGCCCCGCGAACCACTCTTTCATCCGCCGCACACCCTCATCCACCGCTTCGTGCGAAACCGCGTAGGAGAGCCGAATGTGGTCCCCGGTCCCGAATGCCTCGCCCGGCACCGCGACCACCCGCGCCTCGCTCAGCAGGCGCTTGGAAAGCTCCATGGCGGACGCAGGCTGCCCGGGCTTGCCGATGTAGGCCCCTACATTTGGGTACACATAGAAAGCTCCGAGCGGCTTGGTGCACGTAATTCCTGGTATCGAGGCCAACCCGGCCAGGATGCGGTCGCGCAGCTTCACATAATCGGCGCGCATCTCCGCAACGCACGCCTGCGAGCTTGTCAGCGCGGTCACGCAAGCCTTTTGCACAAAGGTCGCGGCGTTCGAGGTCGACTGCGACTGCAGCTTGCCCATGGCCGCGATCACCGGCTTCGGCCCCAGCGCGAACCCAGCGCGCCAACCCGTCATGGCATAGGTCTTCGACAAGGACCCGAGCACCACGATATGGTCCCGCGCCTCCGCCACCTGCGCCGCCGAAGCCGGCTCGCCCTCGAATTGCAGGTAGATGTAACACTCGTCCGCCAGCACCCACACGCCGCGCTCGGCGGCCGTTCGCACGATCGCGAATAGGTCGTCCTTGGCGATCACCGACCCGGCCGGATTGGAGGGCGTATTCAGGATGATGGCCTTGGTACGCGGCGTAATCGCGGCCGCGACCGCGTCGGCGGTGACCCGAAAATCCTCGGCCTCGTCGGTCGGCAGAAACACAGGCGTCGCGCCCGCGTACTGCACGATGTCTTTGTACGAAACCCAGTACGGCGCGGGCACGATGACCTCGTCGCCATGGTCGACCAGCACCTGGATCGCGTTGAAGATCGCGAGCTTGCCGCCGGTGGTGAAGATGGCTTCCTCGGGCGCGTAGTTCGTCCCGAAATCTTCCTTGTGCCGCGCGACGATCGCTTTCCGCACGTCGGGGATGCCCGGCACCGCCGTGTACCGCGTGAAATTGCCCTCGATGGCCGCGATCACGGAATCCTTGATGTGGCGGGGCGTGGCGAAGTGCGGCTCGCCCGCGCCGAAGTCCACCAGGTCCACGCCTTCGGCTTTCAGGCGGGCGGCTTCAGCCGTCACGGCCATGGTCGCGGAGACTTCAATGCGGTTGATGCGGTCGGAAAAAGGCGGGGCAGCGGTCGCGAGTACGCTCATGCACACTAGTTTTTCACACCCGGCAAGCGCTGAGTAGCCCGCTTCCCGAGACACGGGTCCGCTTACTATTCCGCGTTCCGGCTCAGCTTGCCGCGCCAGCCTAGACTCTGCCTGTTTCGCTCCTGAAGCACTGCAACCCCCTCCGCCAAGATCACCTCCGCGCAGGCCACCGCCCGGTCGAGCGGCTCGCCGTCAATGTGCTTTTCCGCCGGCTTCTTCAGGTGCTTGTACCAGACATCCCCGCACGCCCAGTCCAGGCACACCCGCTTGAAGCAGTGGTCAAAGTGGAGCGGCCAGTGCTCGGCCTTGGCGCGCGCCGGCAGCTCAACCTCTGTCAAATGCTTAAACCGGGCCACAAGCTCATCGCGCATAACGCTAGACTAAAAGCCCTCGCATGCCTTCACTCGACCGCCTCGCCGTCGTACTGATTTCCCCACGCAATACGTTGAATATCGGCGCGGTCGCCCGCGCCATGAGCAACTTCGGCGCGCACGACCTCCGAGTCGCCAACATTTTTTACAAGGAGTTCCGCTCGGCTCCGTCGGCGGTCGGACCGTCGGCCCAGCTGCTGCGCGCCGCGCGCGACTACCCGACGACTGCCGAAGCCGTCCACGACGCGCAGCTCGTCATCGGCACCAGCGGTGCCATCGGCACCAAGCTCCAGCCGGTCGAGCGTTTGGAGGTTGCCGCAGTCCGGATGAAACAAGCCCTCGCCGGCGGTGAGCGCGTCGCGCTCCTGTTCGGCTCGGAAAAATTCGGTTTGTCGAATGACGACATGAGCCACTGCCACTTGCTCCTGCGCATCCCCACGCGCGACGAGCACCCTTCGATGAACCTGGGCCAAGCCGCCGCTCTTTGCTTGTACGAGCTCGGCCGGGTTCCCAATCCTGAACCGGAGCCCGCGCCGGAGCGCGACACCCGCTGGCTTCCGCAGGACTTCCCCCGCGACGCCGGCGACCGCGCCCCCGCCGCGGCGGAAGCGGTCGAGCGCCTTACCGGTGTACTCGAGGACGCACTCAGCGCCGCCGAGTTCCCCGCCATGGGCTCGCCCACCCGCAAGCGCCAACTGCGGAACTACCTGCGCCGGCTCCGCTTCACAGGCCGCGATGCCGAGCTCGCCACCGGCTTCCTGCGCCAGATGCTTTGGAAGCTGGGCAGCCGTTTCCCGGAAGAGCCGTGATACACCAAAGTGGATGTACCTGCTTTTACTGCAAGTCGCGGTGGTTGTCGGCGTTACGCTTCTATGCGCGCGCGTGGCGACCCTGCTCGGCCAAGCGCGGGTCATCGGCGAAATCATCGGCGGCATCGTGCTCGGCCCGTCCGTGCTTGGCCGCTTGCTTCCCGCGGCAAGCGGGCACCTCTTCCCCAAAGCCTCGCTCGGCGCAATGGAAGAGCTCTCCACAGTCGGCCTGATCCTATTTCTGTTCACCGTCGGCATGGAGCTCGACGACGCCCAACTGCGCAGGCAAGGCCCGCGCGCGCTGGGGGCCAGCGCCACCAGCATCGTCATCCCATTCATCGCCGCGGTGGTGCTGGCCCACTCGCTGCGTGTTCGGTTCGCGCCGCACGGCATCGGCTCGTTCGCGTTTGTGCTGTTCCTGGGCATCAGCATGAGCATCACGGCATTTCCCGTGCTCGCGCGCATTCTTGAGGAGCGCCGGCTTACCAACACTCCGCTCGGCACCACCGCCATCCTGTGCGCGGCGGTGGACGACGTGGTCGCCTGGCTTCTGCTCGCGGTCGCTCTCACGTTGGTCGACGTGATGGGCGAGCACAATTTGCTGCTGCACTTCGGCTTGCTCGCGGCTTACCTCGTCTTTATGCTGGGGGTCGTTCGCCCGGTCGCGACCCGCTTTGCCCAGCGCCGCAAGCATCCTGAGCTCACCATTACCATGCTGGGCCTGTCAGTCGTTTTCGCGTTCGCCTCCGCCGCGGCCACGGACTGGGCCGGCGTTCACCCGCTCTTCGGCGCTTTCATCGCGGGTGTCTGCTTCCCTCGCGTCGAACAATGGCAGCACGCCATTCGCGCGCGGATTGAAACAATTGCGTCGGTTCTGCTGCTGCCTTTATTTTTCGCGCTCACCGGCCTGCGCACACGGCTCGACCTCTTAAACAACGCGCAAACCTGGGGCTGGGCCGGGGTCATCCTGCTGTTCGCCATCGGCGGTAAGGTGGGCGGCGCGGTGCTGGCGGCGCGGTGGTCGGGGCAAAGCTGGCGCGCGGCTTGGGGGCTCGGAGCGCTCCTAAACACGCGCGGCTTGGTCGAGCTGGTCGTCCTCAATATCGCCTACAACAAGGGCGTTTTCTCGCCCACGCTGTTCACCATGTTGGTGGTTATGGCGCTGGTCACGACCATGGTGACCACACCCATGCTCGACCTGCTCAAGATTCGCGGCACGGAGGCGGAGGCGGCCTAGCTCTCCCGACGCGTCCGCAGCTGCGCAATCACCCACTCCGGTACCAGCC
>CAXTUV010000226.1:4164-5561 GCA_964247445.1 uncultured Acidobacteriaceae bacterium
TTCAACCGAGCCGCCCAGCCGGAATGCTTCCTTCACCAGCCGCGAGCTCACGTAGGAGTACTTCACGTCCGGCATCATGAAAATCGTTTCAAGCTCCGGGCTGAGCCGCCGGTTCATGTGCGCCATTTGCAATTCGTACTCATAGTCAGAGACCGCGCGAATGCCCCGCAGCACCGCGCGTGCACCCTGCGATTGCGCGTAATCGACCAGCAGCCCTTCAAAGGCCGCGATCTCGACATGCGGGTATGCTGCCGTGCCCTGCCGCAGCATCGCGATGCGCTCCTCGACTGAAAACAGCGGGTGCTTCGCCGGGTTGTTGAGCACCGCCACGATCAAGCGATCAAACAGCTTGGCCCCGCGCGCCACCAGGTCCAGGTGGCCGAAGGTCACGGGATCAAAGGAACCGGGATAGATCGCGGTCACGGCCATGGCAGGGCTGAGTGTAGCAGGGCACCGTTGACATCCGCGCGCCGGCGCTGCTATCCCTAATCCGGTTGTTTTGAGGAGCCCTCCCCCATGAAAACTCCGCTGACCCTTGCCGCCCTGTTGCTCACCGCAGCCGGCTTGCACGCGCAAACCATCTCCGTGGTCGAAACCACCGCGGACCAAACGGAGCTGCTCACGCCGCAGCCGGCGCTCATCTTTACGCCCGGCTCGAACACGCAACTGCCCATCACCATCGACGACACCGTGCGCTACCAGCCGCTTGACGGCGTGGGCGCGTCGTTCACCGACTCCGCCGCCTACTTGGTCTGGACCAAGCTCACCCCGGCGCAGCGCACCGCCGCGATCAACGACCTGTTCGGTCCCGGCGGCATCCGGCTCTCGTTCCTGCGCCAGCCCATGGGCGCGACCGACCTGGCCCTCAGCTCGTATACCTACGATGACGTCGCCCCGGGCTCGACCGACCCCGAGCTCCAGCAGTTTTCCATCGCGCACGACCAGGCCTACATCCTGCCCGCGATCAAGGCCGCGCTTGCCGCAAACCCGCAAGCCCGCGTCTTTGCGCTGCCCTGGTCCGCCCCCGCGTGGATGAAGACAAGCGGCAGCCTGAATGGCGGCACGCTCGACCCGGCCAACTATGGCGCATTTGCCCGCTACTTTTCGAGGTTCGTGCAGGCCTATCGAGCGGCCGGCGTGCCTGTTTCCTACGGCGCCGCGCAAAATGAGCCGCTGAACCAAAACGACGGCTATCCCACCATGTTCGTTAACCCGGTCGATGAGGGCCGCTTTATCGCCGGCTCTCTCGGGCCGGAGCTCCGTAAGCTGGCGCGCCCGGGCCAGCCCGCCCCCGGCATCCTGGGATACGAGCACAACTGGGACTTCCCTCACTACGGCGAGCTGCTCGCGAACGACCCGTCCGTGCGCCCCTGGCTCGCGGGCATTTCCTTCCACTG
>CAXTUV010000227.1:0-5559 GCA_964247445.1 uncultured Acidobacteriaceae bacterium
GTCCCCCCTTGGCCCGCCCGGCCGCGCGTATCCGGCGTCCCCGCCGCTACCCGATTTTCGGGCTGCCTTCCGGGTTTGTCAATCGCTGTCCTCGGGCGCGACTTCCGGCGACTCTGCGTGTTCCTGCCGTGGAAGGTATGCTCAAGTGATGCGGGTCCGCGTGCTTTTTTTCGGCATTCTTCGCGACGGTTTGGGAGTGCGCGAGCAGGTGCTGGAGCTGCCGGACGGCGCGCGGGCGGGCGAGCTGCTCGACCGATTGCGCGAAGCGGCGAGCCCGTCGCTCCGGGAGCTTTGGCCCCGTTTGGCCTTGGCAGTCAACCAGGAGTACGCGCGGGCGGATCGCATTCTGGAGGCGGGGGACGAGGTTGCCCTGCTGCCGCCGGTCAGCGGAGGCTCTGCTGTTGAGCGCGTCGTGCTTACCCGCGAGCCGCTCCGCCATCAGGCTGCCGACGCTTTGAAGGAAGGTCCGGACGGCGCGTTTGTGCTTTTCGATGGCGTGGTCCGCGACAAGACCCGCGGACGGCAAACCGAGTACCTCGTCTACGAGGCTTATGAAGCGATGGCGCTTGGGCAAATGGAGGCCCTGCGCGCGGAAGCATTGACAAAGTTCGCGGTCCGTGACGTTCTGGTGCACCACCGCCTAGGCCGGCTTGCGGTTGGCGAAACCTCGGTGCTGATTGCCGTTGCCTCGGCGCATCGCGGGGCGGCTTTTGACGCCTGCCGTTGGCTGATTGATACGCTCAAGAAAACCGTCCCTGTTTGGAAAAAGGAACATTTTGTCGATGGTGCCGTATGGGCTGACGGCGAGCCGTTTCCGGCAGAGCTGCGGCCGGGTTTATGAAGCGCTTCCTGCTGCTGTTGCTGCTGGTTCCGAGCGCGCTATCGCAGGAGAACAGCACGACGCTTAAGGTCCAGGTCCGGCTGGTGAACCTGTTCGTGAACGTAACGGACTCTCATGGTGCTCCGGTCGCTGATCTCCTGGAGGGCAACTTCACGATCAGCGAGGACGGCGCGCCGCAGACCATTCGGGTATTTGAAAAGCAGACCAACGTCCCGCTTTCAGTGGTGCTTGCGATCGACACCAGCGGGTCGACCCGCAAGGACAACGACCTGGAGCAGCATGCGGGGCACGACTTTGCCCAGGCTCTACTCGGCAAACGCGCGGAAGATACGGCTAAAGGCGATCAGCTCGCCGTATTCTCTTTCGACTCGGACGTGCGCGAGATCACCCCGTTCACCCCGGATGTACGCCGAGTAGACGCCGGCTTGAAGAATCTGGGTCACGGCCCGGCCACCGCCGTATATGCCGCCGTGTTCCTGGCCGCGCAGTCACTTGGGCCACATACTGGCCGCAAAGTGCTGATCCTGGTTTCGGACGGCGGCAATACGGTCAGCGGCACCTCGTTCGACGAAGCGCTGGCCGAGGCGCAAAGGGACGACGTACGCATTTACTCACTGATCGATACCCCAATCGAAGCCGATGCGGGCCGGGACACGGGAGGCGAGCACGCTCTGATCACCTTGAGTCAAGAAACCGGCGGCAGGGCGCTCTACGTCGAGCAGGACGGACTGAGCGGGGCGCTGCGCAAGGTGATCGAGGACCTTCGGACCCAGTACCTGCTGGCCTACTACCCGCAGCGCGGCGCGAAGCCGGAGCTGGGCGGCCCCGGCGGCTTCCGGTCTGTGAACGTGACGCTCCAAGGTTTGCCGCAAGGCAGTACGGTTCAGCCGCACACCCGCGCAGGCTATTACCGCGAGCCCGCCGAACCCTAAGCACTCCCTTGATGCTGTGCAGCGCGGAGAGCCTCTCTATATGGTTTTTCCGCCGAAAAGCTAGGTTCACGACTGCCGGTCCCCAGGTACTTTCAAAAAAATGCTTTAGGAGCCTTACAATGGTGCGCATGCGCCGTTCGCAAGCCACGGGCGAGAGCGGGGAAGAAACGCTGTACCTCCGCTATCTTTCGGAAAAGCAGGTCCCGGTCGCGGTCAAGCTGCGCGACGGTGAATGCGTGGAGGGCTGGATCGAGTATTTCGATGAGCGCATGATCCGCTTGACGCGCGAGCCCGCAGCGCCCAACCTGTTCATTTACAAAGAACAAATTCGCACGATCAGCGAGCCCGCCCGTCGCAAAGCCGTGAAGCCGTCATAAGGAGCCGCATTTGCCGCAAGTACCCTCCGATGTGTCCTGGGAGTTTGTCGAAAAGGCCTCAGCCGTAGCGCTGGAGGCCGGCGCGCTGCTGCGCCGCTTCTATGCCGAGGGCGTGCGTACCGAGTACAAAACCGATGTGGACCTGGTCACCGAAGCCGACCGGCAGTCCGAGGCGCTGATTTTGGAGCGTCTGACGGCGGCTTTCCCGGACCATGGCATCTTCGGCGAGGAGGGTACCCGGCGGCGCTTGAACGCGGATTATCGCTGGCATGTGGACCCGCTGGACGGCACCACGAACTTCGCTCATAGCTTCCCGCAGTTTTGTGTGTCGCTGGGGCTTGAGGATCGCCCTTCAAACACGATGGCCGCCGGGGTACTGTATGACCCTTTGCGCGATGAGCTGTTCGTTGCCGAGCGGGGCAAAGGCGCGTACCTGAATGGACGGCGGTTGCATGTGTCGCGTACGCCGCGGCTGGGCGAGGCTCTGCTCGCGACCGGCTTTCCCAGCAAGAGCCGCCACGCGAGCCCCAACGCGCATTTCTACCATGAGTTCACCATGCGTTCGCACGGGGTGCGGCGGGCCGGCTCGGCCGCGCTCGACCTGGCCTATGTCGCCGCGGGTCGCTTGGACGGGTACTGGGAGTTTCGCCTGAACCCCTGGGATACGGCGGCGGGCGCTCTGCTGGTGCTCGAAGCGGGCGGCACGCTGACGCGCATGGACGGCTCGCCCTTCCGGCTTTCGAGCGAGGAGGTCCTGGCGACCAATGGGCCCCTCTTGGGCGAGCTGCTGCCCTTGTTCGCCGATATGTTCGCGGGACGCGACCTTCATCCCATGCCAACCCCTGCCCAGTTCGCCGCCGCCCGGGTTTGACCGGCGGACGTCCCCTGCTAAACTTGAGTAGAAACCCGCATTCGGAGACGTAGAAAAGAATGGCTTACGTAATTGCTGAACCCTGCATCGGCACCAAGGATCATGCCTGTGTCGACGCCTGCCCGGTTGATTGCATTCACCCCAAGAAAGACGAAACCGGCTTCGGCGAAGCGGACCAGCTCTTTATTGATCCGGTCGAGTGTATCGACTGCGGTGCCTGCGTTCCGGTCTGCCCCGTGTCGGCTATTTTCGCTGGGGACGATTTGCCGGAAAAATGGTCGCATTTTGAAGGCAAGAACGCGGAGCATTTCGGGCGGTAAACATGTTGGAAAGGGCCGCGCTTTCGGGCGCGGCTTTGCTACTTCAGGATAGGAAGCGTGGTCTTGTGGCAAGCATGCGCGCGTGTAGGATCCGCACTATACTAACGCCGCTCTTACGCGCTCGATAGAATATGACGTGCTTATGACTCTCATGCCGATGCAATCCAGCTCCTGCTTGACTAAAAGCTCGACCTAGACCGGGATTATCAGCGAGCAACTGACAAGCAGCCCTTAAGTCGCTGATGTATTTATCAGCTTGAGCAACGCCCCATTTCTCTTTATGTAACGGGCAATGTCAACCAAGTCTGCTTCAGAGCGGGTGGCGATCTTGAAGACTGCCACTACAACCGTTCCGGCGGTAGACCGACCTCCTGCCGTACACGTGCGAACACGTCACCTTCCGCAATCCCGCTCGCGTCTCCTTCGGCGATCGCGGCCTTCAGCCACGCGAGCTTCTCGGCGTTTTCTAGTTCTACATACTCCAGTGCCGCAAGGGCAGCTCCGATGACAGCATCGCGGTTCTCATACCGGCCCTCATCCACTTCTCGCGCGATAAAGCGATCCTGCTCTTCCGTCAGACGCACTTGAAAGCTGATCATGCGCCCAGGCTACATTACCCTGGGCGCTCCAGCGTGGCGGCAGATCAGGCCTAGAACTCGTTCCACAACTGTTGGTTGTACACCTCGTGGTGAAACTGCACCTCGCCCGACTTCACAAACGTCCCCAGCAGGCGGGGACAGCGGTCGGCTGAACCTTGCTTTAGGTCGGCAAACCGGCCTTTCACATCTTCCCCGAGCAGCTCATTGACCCACGAGGACGCCCGAAAGTTCTCAAGCGCGGTGTAGATGTTATCCGGTAGATAGCGCTCGGCCTGGCGAAGGTTTTGTATGTCGGCTTTCTTGCCTTCCAGCCCGGACTTAAACACAGACAGCAGCACTAAGTAAGGATTTGAGTCTGGCGCGACCGAGCGCACCTCCACCCGCGCGCTTTTTTCATTCCCGATCGGCACCCGCACCATCGACCCGCGGTCGGTAGCCGACGCCTTGATCTGGTTCGGCGCTTCAAAATGCGGGTCGAGCCGGCGATAGGCGTTCACGCTGGAGTTCAACAGCAGGCATATATCGTTTCCATAAGTCAGGATGCGGTCAATAAAGTCCCAAGCCATCAGCGACAGCTTTTCCTCACCCGCCGGATCCCAAAACAGGTTCTTCCCACCCTTGGTCACGGAAACATTGGTGTGCATGCCTGAACCATTCACGCCGACTACGGGCTTCGGCAGAAACGACGCGGTCAGGCCCATCTGCTGCGCGATCTGCCGGCAGATTAACTTATACAGCTGTATCTGGTCTCCCGCCGCGACCCCCTCGCCGTAGCTGTAGTTGATCTCAAACTGCGAGGGCGCGACCTCCGGGTGATCCTTTTCGTTTTCAAACCCCATCGCGCGCTGCACCTCGGCGGCACGGTCGATAAAGTCGCGGAGTAAGTCGCCGGGCAGGGAATGGTAGTAGCCGCCCTGGTTGACATAGTCGAACCGGCCGCGCTTAAAGAACTGGCGCTCGGCATCGCGGCCCTCGAAGAGAAAGCCCTCAACTTCATTGGCGGCGTTCAGGGTATAACCGTTCTCCGTGAACTGCTTCTGCGCAAACGTCTTCAGCACGCCGCGCATGTCGCCCGCGTACGGTTTGCCGTTCTTATCGATTACCTCGCCAAATACCAACACCTTGCCCGGCCCGAACACATCAGCAGGCGGCCAGTAAAATGCGGCCCAGTCAATGCCCAACCGCAGGTCCGACTCGCGCTGCGCCGTGAAGCCCCGGATCGATGAGCCGTCAAAGGTCAGGTTATCGTAGCTACCCACCAGGAACTTCTTGTCGTAATCCAGCATGTGCAGGCGGCCTTCCAAATCCGAAAACAGGACCGTCACGGCCTTAATTCGGTCCTCGCCCTTGAGGTAGGCCAAGCGCTTCTCGCGAACCTGCTCGGGCGCGACCCGGTTGCGGCGATCGTTCTTGGCTTCAAGATTCAGCGTTTCCAGTTCGGTGTAGGGGAGTGAAAGAAAGTCGCGCAGTTCAGACAAATGGGTTCTCCTCATAATCGACAGCCGTTCCAAAACAGCGTACCGTCGCACCCCGCGCTCTGCCTATCGGGATAGCGGATGCTTATACCGCCCATCACCGATATTGATTCGCTCTTTACCCCCACCCTCCGCCCTTCACCC
>CAXTUV010000228.1:0-1579 GCA_964247445.1 uncultured Acidobacteriaceae bacterium
GCCATGGGTGCCCAGCTTCTCATGGGTAGCGGGGTCCAGCAGCTGCGCTTCCGGCGCTTCAAAGCTCCAGGCGAGCGATCCATTGTTCTGTTTGCACTTGTAGATTTGCACGCCTTGGCCGATGACCGTGATCAGCAGCCGTGCGCCGACCGGTACTGTCGTATCCGATGGCGGCACAGGCCGCGGCGTGTACTGGGCAACTCCTGAAGCAGAGAAACTGAGCGTGAGTGCAAGCAAGATGAAGCGCATGGCACGGCTAGGCTACTCCTTTCGCATGCCGTTCGGCAGCTTCTTTGAAGGGGAGTCTTGGGCTGCGAGCAGAGCAGCGCCGGCGGTGGAAACGCGTTCCGTCCCCCGCCGCAGAACTGCTCTTTCTAAACCGGGCGCATCCCAGTAGCGGTAAAGCCGGGCGCTCAGCGTACCCGAAAAAGGAGGAACACTTGGCCCACGAACTGCCACCGCTTCCCTATGACTACTCCGCGTTGGAACCCCACATCGACGAAGCCACGATGAAGCTGCACCACGACAAGCACCACCAAACCTATGTCACCAACCTGAACGGCGCGATTGACAAGCATCCCGAGCTCGCGAGCAAGGCACCTGAAGACCTCCTACGCTCGCTCGACGCGGTACCGGAAGACGTACGCGGCGTGGTCCGCAACAACGGCGGCGGCCATGTAAACCACACCATGTTTTGGCAGATCATGAAGCCTTCGGGCGGCGGCGAGCCGACCGGCGCGATCGGCGACAAGATCAAGCAGGACTTCGGCTCTTTTGACGACTTCAAGAAGCAGTTCAACGAGACCACGGCGAAGCAGTTCGGCTCCGGATGGGGTTGGCTGGTGCTCGACGTGGGCAAGCTGAAGGTGACGACCACGCCGAACCAGGACAACCCGCTTTCGCAGGGCAAGTACCCTATCCTGGGCAACGATGTGTGGGAGCACGCCTACTATTTGAAGTACCAGAACAAGCGCCCGGATTATCTTGCCGCCTGGTGGAACACGGTGAACTGGGATGAGGTGAACAAGCGCTTTGAAACAGCGCAGAAGGGCTGAGCGGGCTGCGTAGGAACCCGAACCGCGCGAGCGACATTTCGAGCGGTTCCGGGTTCCGTTGACTGAGGTTCCGATGACTCGTTTCCTGCCCGGTTTAGCTCTTTTGGCGATCACTGCTGCGGCCCCCGCCCAGACATCCGCGCAGTTCAACATTTCCCAGGACGGCAAGGATCTAGGCCAGGCGCGCTTTTCCGTCGGGCAAGCCGGGGGCGCGGAGCACTGGACCTCCAGCGGCAGCATGCGGCTCGCCGACTTCGCCTACTCCTTCCAAAACACGGCCACTACGGACGCCGAAGGCAACCTGGTGCAGGATGAGCTTTCGGGCTCCGTGCACGGCAACAAGGTTTCGGCTGATGACGTTCGTTTCGACGCTGCCTCTGACAGCACGGGTCGGCAGGTGCAGATCACGGTGAATGCGGCCGGCGTGACGACGAACAACACCGTCGACCGGCACCGGTACATGGTGCTCGCCCCGGATTTGGATCCGGCGGCCTACCCGCTGATGGCGCGGGTCGCTCTCCCAC
>CAXTUV010000228.1:1589-5556 GCA_964247445.1 uncultured Acidobacteriaceae bacterium
TCTAGTTCCGGCCATGTATACCCGCGCGGCCGACATTAGCGGCCGGCTCGACGGCAAGCCGGTTTCGGTACGGCATACCGTAGCGGCGCTCGGCGGCGAGCAGGCGCTGGTCATCGAGCTGTTTTACACGCCCGCAGGCGAGCTGATGGAGGCCGACCTGGACGCGCAGAACTTCCGCGTGGAGCGCGCCGGCTGGCGGCTCCCAAACCACCCCGCGCCCGCCCCGCCGCCCAAGGGCGAGGCACCGCCGGCTACGCCGCCGGCTGCACAACCTCAGCAATAAGCGCCAGGCCTTCCTCCTTCGTCCCGATCCGACCTTCGAGCTGCGCGTCCTCGGCCAGCGCGAGCAGGCGTTTGAACTCCGGCCCGGGTTTGTAGCCTGCGGCGATCAGGTCGCGGCCGGTGACCAGCAGCTTCGGCCGCACCTCGACCTCCGGGGTACGTTCGTAGCGCTCCTTGGCGAACTCGTACAGGCCCAAGCGGTTGTGGCTCGATGAGCAGTCGAGCCGGTGCAGCTCCAAGTGCTCCCCGAACCGTGGCAGGCGCAGGAAGCGCTTCAAAGTGGACTCGCGCATCTGCTCCACGTCGCCGAAGCGCATGTGGTTCGCGACCAACAGGGCGATCTGCGCGGCGTCCTCGTTGGAAAAGCGCAGGCGCGCGCAAATCTGCTCGGTGATGCGCGTGCCGACCTCGGCATGGCCGCTGAAACGCCAGCGCCCGCGGTCAAACACAGCGCACGGCGGCTTGCCGACATCGTGCAGCAGCGCCCCCCAAGCCAGGGTCGCCGGACAGCCGGGCTCCAGCTTTTCAAGCAGCAGCATGGTGTGCACAAATACATCGCCCTCCGGATGCCAGTCCGGCGGCTGCTGGACTCCACGCATGCGGGCGACCTCCGGAAGCGCCTGTTCCAACAAGCCGGTACGGTCCAGGAGCTCAAAGGCGCGCGCGGCCCGGCCTTCGGTCAGCATGCGGGAGAGCTCGTCGCGGACCCGCTCCGGGCTCACCTGATGAATGGTCGAGGCTTGCGCGCGAATGGCAATCTCGGTCTCCGGCTCGAGCGCAAAACCGAACCGCGCCGCGAAGCGCACGGCCCGCAGCATGCGCAGCTTATCCTCACGGAAGCGCCGCGACGGATCACCGATAGCGCGGATCAGCCCGGCTCGCAAATCCTCGCGTCCGCCGACGGAATCCAATACCTGGTCCGTGATGGGGTCATACAGCATCCCGTTCACGGTAAAGTCGCGCCGGGCGACGTCCTCGGCGGGCGAGAGCGTGTATCGTACCTGATCGGGCCGTCGGCCGTCGGTATATGCACCGTCATGCCGAAACGTCGCGACCTCGGTTTTGACCTCGCCGGTACACACAAGAACCACCCCGAAGTGGGCGCCCACGGCAAAAGTGCGGGGAAACAAACTGAGAACAACATCCGGCGTCGCGCCAGTGGCCACATCGTAGTCTTTCGCTTCGCGCCCGAGAAGGCGGTCGCGGACGCAGCCGCCGGCATAAAACGCCTGAAAGCCGGCCGCGCGCAGGGTTTGAACGATGGAAAAAGCAGCCTGTTCGGCCCCGTTTGACAATGGCAAAGTGCTCACACCTTCTAAGATAAGCAAGTGCGCTCTTTCGCTGTATTCGCGGTTTTGATCTGCTCCCTCCCTGTCGGCGCGCAGGATTTGCCGCACGACCCGCCGCGCGATGTGGCGACTCTGCTGAACCGGGTCGTCGCGCACCAGACCGAAGTGGAGAAGCGCCGGGAAAACTACACCTACCTGCGCAGGGTCACGCAGCAGCAGGTCGACAAAAAAGGCGCGGTCAAGAAAACCGAATCGACCGACGAGCAGATCATCTTTGTCAACACCCATGAAGTCGCCCGCCTGGTTGCGAAAAACGGAAAGCCGCTTTCGCAAGGCGATCAGAAGAAAGCGCAGGACGAGACGCAAAAGCTGATTGAGAAGGCTCAACACACCCCACCCGGCGTGTCCATGGACGGCAACACGGTCAGCGTAAGCCGAATTTTAGAAATCATGAAAGTATCCGCGCCGCGGCGCGATGGGATTGACGGGCGACCCATGGTCGCCTTTGACTTCACCGGCGACCCGCACGCGAAGACCCACGGCCGAGCTGAGAATGCGTCGAAGGACATCAGCGGAACCGTGTGGATTGATGAGCAGGACTTGCAGGTGCGCCGGCTCACCGCTGTGTTCCACGATGACTATAAGGTCGGCTTCGGGCTGCTTGCCGTGGGCAAAGGCTCAAGCTTTTCTTTCGACCAGAAGCTTGTCAACCAGCAGCTATGGCTGCCGACCAGCGCGCATGTGCATGTGCTCGGCAAGGCGCTCGGCTGGACCGGCTACCGGGCCGAAATCCAAATCGAGGATGGCAATTATCAGCAGTTCCATACCGATGCCCAGCCAGCCAAGTAGCGGGCTGGTGCTCGGCATTGAAAGCTCCTGCGATGAAACCGCGGCTGCCGTGGTGCGGCGCGGGCGCGAAACACTAGCCAACATCGTCGCTTCGCAGTTCGCGGTGCATGCTCCCTGGGGCGGCGTCGTGCCGGAGCTGGCCTCGCGCGAGCACCTCCGCAACATCGTGCCTGTTACCCGGGCGGCGCTGGCCGAGGCCGGGGTCTCGCTTCCGGAGCTCGAAGCAATTGCTGTCACGGAAGGTCCGGGGCTCGCCGGGGCTTTGCTGGTCGGTGTGACATACGCCAAGACGCTGGCCTGGGCTTTAGGCAAGCCGCTGGTTGCCGTCAACCATCTGGAAGGGCATATCCACGCCGTTCTGCTGGAGCACGATACCGTGCAAACGCCTGCGCTCGCGCTCGTGGTTTCGGGTGGTCACACACAGCTGTATCTCGCTTCGCGAGCGGACGAAGGCTGGGAATATCGAACGGTCGGGCGCACGGTAGACGACGCGGCGGGCGAGGCCTTCGACAAGGTCGCGAAACTGCTCGGGCTCGGCTATCCGGGCGGTCCGATTATCGACGCGCTCGCGCCGTTCGGCGATCCGCGAGCGGTGCCGTTCCGATTCGCGGAGGTGCGGCCGCGCGAAAGCCGCCAACGATCCGGCGCAGCGGAAGCGGAAACTCTGTTTTCTTTTTCAGGGATCAAAACCGCCGTACTGCGCCATGCCGAGGCACACGGGCTGCTGCGCGCAGCCGCCGCGCGTGCGGAGAGCGCCGCGGGCGGGGCATCGCGTGAGGAGTTGCAGACACTTTGCGAACCGGCGACGCTCGACCTGCTCGCCTCGTTCCAGCGCGCGGTTGTGAGCAATCTGACCGCGCGGACTCTCGCTGCCGCCGAGCGGTACGGTGCACGTACAGTCCTCGTTTCCGGCGGGGTCGCGGCCAATCGCGAGCTCCGCGCCCGCTTTACCGCGGAAAGTTCTCTGCCCGTGTTTTTTCCTTCGCTCGCGCTTTCAACCGACAATGCCGCCATGATCGCGGCGGCGGCATGGCCGAAGCTCCTCGCCGGGAGCACGGCTCCACCGGACCTCCAGGCTGATCCGCGGCTGCGGCTTGGCTGATAGACTAGCCCATTGCGCCCCGCGCGTTCCGGATGCAGATGCAACTGTTCAATACGCTGACTGACAAATCAGAGTTGCTCGCCCCCGGCGAGGGCGCTTCTTTCCGCATGTACGCCTGCGGGCCGACTACCTACGATTATGGCCATATCGGCAACTTTCGTACTTTCTTGCACGTGGATGTATTGCGGCGCGTGCTCGAGATGTGGGGCACCCGAGTCGAGCACGTGATGAACATCACGGATGTCGACGACAAGATTATTCGCAACGCAGCGGCTGGCGGTCTACCTATCGCCGACTACACACGGCGCTTCGAGGAAGCCTTCTTCGAGGATCTCGATTGGCTCCGGGTTGAGCGGCCCACCGTGGTCGCGCGCGCGACCGCGCACATCCCGGAAAAGGGTGCGCTTGTGGCACAGCTGGCCGCAAAGGGGTTGGGATACCGAGG
>CAXTUV010000229.1:0-2016 GCA_964247445.1 uncultured Acidobacteriaceae bacterium
GTTATATGGAGGGTTTTTGGTGTTCCTGATGATCGACTTAGCGGAGCGCGCATGGCGACACCGGCACAGCGCATAAGCGTCCTCATCGCCGCCCTTAACGAGGAGGAGCCTATCGGCAGCGTCGTGCACGAGGTGTTCGCCGCCTCCTGGGCCCCGCTCGTGCGCGAGTGCATCGTGGTCAATAACGGCAGCACCGACCGCACGGCAGAGATCGCGCGCGCAGCCGGTGCGACGGTAGTCGATCAGCCTATCCGCGGCTACGGCCGCGCGCTGGCGAAAGGTTTCGCCCATGCTGACTCCCTTTCCGACATTCTGGTCTTCCTCGACGGTGACGGCTCGGACAACCCCGAGGAAGTTCCGCGGCTGCTCGCGCCCGTGCTGGAAGGCCGCATCGACTTTGCCATCGCGTCCCGCACGCGCGGCCGTCGCGAGCCCGGCAGTATGCTCCCCTCGCAAATCTTCGCGGGGCGGCTCGCCGGGGCCGCCATGCGCCTGCTGTACGGGGTCCGCTACTCCGACATGGGCTCGATGCGGGTCATCACCCGGCGTGCGCTTGAGAGCCTGCGGATGCAGGAGGAAACCTACGGCTGGAACCTGGAAATGCAGATGAAAGCCGCGCGCGCCCGCTTGCGCATCTTGGAGCTGCCCGTGGTGTGCCGGCGGCGGCGCGGCGGCGTTTCCAAGGTCGCGGGGTCGGTTTCGGGGTCGGTCAAGGCCGCCTACCGCATCCTGCTCGTCCTCGCCCGCATTGCCTCCTCCGGGCGCGGCGCATCCTAACGGCAAACGGAGGGTGACATGGGCGGATTCATCGAGAGCTCCAGCCTAGCGACGCGCACGGACAAGCAGCACTGGGGCACGGCGACCGGCATCCTGCTGATCATCGCGGGGCTATTTGCCTTCTTTCTGCCGCTGATCGCCGGTATCGCGATCACGGCGGTGCTGGGCTGGATCCTGCTGTTCGCGGCGCTCGCGCGGCTCGCGTACACCTGGTCCACCCGGAGCCACGGCGGCGTGGTGTGGCAGACGCTGATCGGCCTTCTTTATATCTCCGTGGCGTTCTACCTCATCCTCCATCCGGCAAACGCGCTGGTGCCCCTTACGCTGCTGCTGGCGATCTATTTTGTGGTGGAAGGAATTTTTGAACTCATCACTTATACCAGCCTCCGTAAGCTGCACCGCGCGAGCTGGTTTTTATGGGACGGCCTGATTACCCTGCTGCTCGGCGTATTGATCTGGGCGCAGTGGCCGGTCAGCTCCGTTTGGGCGATTGGGATTCTGGTGGGCGTCAGCTTGATCAGTTCCGGCGTGGCGCGGCTTACCTTCCGCCATGGCGGGCCCGCGCCGCTGCTGGGCGCGGCCTAAGTTCCTTGGCAGCCGGTTCCGGCCGGGCGTATCGTTTTCGCATAGGGAGACCCCACCCATGCAGCGTAGAGAGTTCCTTCGCCGCACCGCCGCCGCCGGCCTCAGTGCGAGCCTCGCGGGCCCGTCCGCTTTACCCGTCCCACAACCTGCCAAGTGTTGTGCCCACGATGAAGTTGTTCTCGGCAGCACGGGCATCCGCACCAGCCGCCTCGCCATGGGCACCGGCACCATCGGCGGCGGAGGCGCGTCCAACCAGACCCGCATCGGCGATGCCGCGGCTACCCGCTTGCTGATCGACGGCTACCACCAAAACGGCCTGCGCTTTTACGACACCGCCGACTCTTACGGCAGCCACCCCTATGTAGCCGAGGCGCTTAAGCGGGTGCCGCGCGACCGCGTCACCGTCCTGACCAAAACCGATTCGCGCGACCCCGCGGGCGTCCGCGACGACCTTGACCGTTTCCGGCGCGAGCTCGGGGTCGAGATGATCGATGTCGTGCTGATCCACTGCGTAACGGAAGGCGACTGGACCACGCGCTACCGGGGTGCCATGGACGTACTTTCCGAAGCCAAGCGGAAAGGCGTCATTCGCGCGCACGGTGTGTCCTGCCCCAGCATCGACGCCCTGCGCGCCGCGGCGGCGGTGGATGCGGC
>CAXTUV010000229.1:2026-5552 GCA_964247445.1 uncultured Acidobacteriaceae bacterium
TGAACCCGGTGGGCGCGCACATGGACGCGCACCCCGACACGGTCATCGAGGTCATCCGGCAGATGCGCGCGGGCGGCAAGGGCATTGTCGGGATGAAGATCCTAGGCCAGGGCGCCATGCGTACCCGCCAAGACGAGGCGATCCGCTATGCGCTCGGGACGGGTGTGCTCGACGCGTTCACCATCGGCGCGGAAAACCGGCAGGAGCAGGATGACCTATGCCGGCGCATCGCGGCGGCTTAAATTACCGGCTCTACACGCCCCAGCAAGAACACGTAGCTCGCGATCCCGACCAGCAGGAGTGCTGCCGCGACTTCAAATGCCGCGCCGAATCCATGCGTCCTATGGACGAGATAGCCGGTCGCGATCGGTGCCCCGATCGCCCCGAACTGGTTTGCCAGGTTCACAATGGACGCAAGCCGCCCCGTGCCGCCCGCGGGCGCGAGCAGAGGCGGCAGGCTCCAGATCACCGGAGCGGCGGCGGACAGGCCGCTCAAGGCGATGCTGAGCGCCGCGACCAGCAGCAGCGGCGCGTGCGCATAGGCCGGGGCCGCGATGCACAAGCCGAGCGCGGTTCCCCCGAGCAGCACGCTCCGTCGCACCCGGTCCGGATTGCGCCCACGGCGAATCAACGCATCCACCAGCCAGCCACCCACGGCGAAGTCGACCGCTGCCGCCGCGAGCCACGGGATGCCGGTGACCAGCACCGCCGTGCGCTCGGCCATGTGGACTCCGGTCTCAAGGTACACAGGCAGCCAGGTAAGCAGAAGGTAGAAGCAGTAGTTATACGCGGCTGAGCCGATCGCCAAGCCCCATACCTTGCGTCGGCGCAGCAGGGTCGCTAAGGCCACGGGTGCCGCCGTATCTTCCGCGACCGTTTGCGGGCGCACAGGGTCGCGGTACAACCGGGCAAACACGCCCGCGAACAAGAGGCTGAGCGCGGCGGTCGCGCCGAAGTTGCCGCGCAGCCCATAGCGGAGGCCGATCAGCCCGACGGCGGGCGTCCCGATGCCGATCGACAGCTTGGCCGCCGCGTCGAACACAGCGGTTGGCTTGCCGCGCTGCTCCGGAGGGAACCACTCGCCCACCGCTTTTGAGTTCGCGGGGAAGCTGGGGGCTTCGCCGATGCCGAGCAGGAACCGCGCCGCGAACAAGAGCGCAACCGTGGGCGCGAGCGCCGCGAGCCCTGAAGCGAGCGCCCACAGCAGGGTCGCGATCAGAAGTACCCGCCGTACGCCCCAGCGGTCCAGCAGCACGCCGGCAGGCAGCTGCATGGCGGCATAGGTCCAGCTGTAGGCGCTGGACAGGTAGCCGTACATGACATCCGAAATCCCGTACTGCTGCTGGAGATCGTGGTGAGCTACGGACAGGTTGACCCGGTCGAAGTAGGACACAAGCACGCCGAAGCCGAGCAGGGCGGCGATGCGCCAGGGATGCGTGGGACCTGCGGGTCTGCGTTCGGGCATGCTCCCGTAGCCTACACCGCGGGTTTGGCGGCAGGCGGTACGACTCCTGCGTGCTCGTCCTTGTGACCAACCGATTCGCAGGCGCTCGGGAACAGGTCTGCCGCGCGCCCATGGAAGTACGGCCCACAAAGTCGCTTTCAGTCCAGTGCCGGTCGACCATCTGGGACAGGTCCTGTCGCAAGCAGGGTGCAGACCCGAAATGTCGAAGCTGTTCGGTTCCTCTAGAGTAAGTCGCTGTTGTACCCGGAGCCTGTCTGCCTAGGAAGAGCAGCTCGCGGCTGCAACACGACACCAAGAGCAGCAGCGAAAGGGTCAACGAGGCCGAAACCGGTTGCCAAAACGCGCCGGCTCGCGTTTCCTTGTGGGTGCGGATGCCTCCGCCCGTTCGAGGCTTGCTTTGATGGATCGACGCACGTTTCTTGCACTGCTGAGCGCCGCCGGACTTGAAATCGGGCTGCAGCTTTCCGCCGATGCGCAGCCCGCGGCTCCGGCGCGCATCGCGAACGAGTACAGCCTGCTGCTGCCCGGCGAGCGGGAAGCACTTGCCGCCCCGCCGCGCGTTACCGGCTTTTCTTCTCGCGGCGTGCTTGTCGACGGCAAGCCGCTCGCCCCGGGGCAGCGCGCGGACGGCTGGGAGCTCGTCACCACGGTCGAGATCAACGGCGTACGCACCGCAGTGTGGGAAAAGCGGGCCACCCATCGGGGGGCCATCGCGTACGTGACCGAGCGCGCGGGCACCATCGCGCTGATCCCCGTCGGTATCGGGCAGCTCGCGCAGATACGCCCCCGGCCTTATCCGACGCCCGCGCGGCTCCAGCGCGCGCAGGTGCCCGGGCCGGACACGGCGGGGGCGTACATCCTCAACTCCAGCGAGGACCCCTCCTACGAGAACATCGCCGCGCTTGGCCCGGAGTACATAGGCTGGTCGCTGGTCGCGAACGAGCAGGCCGGCCCCTTGCGCTCGCTCTATCTCCAGGCCGACGGCACGAGCCGGCAGCCCGCGCGCAACGCCCAAAACGATTGGGCGCCGGACCTCGAAGGCGCGCTGTTCGACCCCGAGCAGTGGATCCCCTTCGACGATCCCGGGCGCTACCGCTACGAGCCCGGCTGGAGCAAGCGCACGCTGCTGGGCGGCTACCTGCCGGTGGCGCACACCGGCGTATGGAACGCCGAGCATAAGGCCGGCTACGAGGTGATGGTGCTGCTGCCGCCGGGCGAGGACGCCGAGCCTATGGCCCGGGTGCGCGTGACGCGTCCGCCCGAGAAGCAGGGCGCGCGGGAAGTCGGCAACGGGGCCGACCTGGAAGCGGGCCGTACCGGCGGCGACTACGACGAGCACTACTGGCACTGCACGGACGCTGCGTTTTGGGCCGCGCTGGCCGGCATCTGGAATCGCTGGCACGACTTCCATGAGGAAGCCATGCCGGTCGAGATCCCCGACGGGTGGCTGCTGGATGCCGCGCGCGCAGGGCTGACCCTCGCCCGGTGCAGCTACCGCGGCCTGGAGCCGACTTACCAGATTGGCGAGGGCGCGTACACCAAAATTCCCGAGCGCAGCCACGCGCTGTTTCCCGTCGCGCACTACGAGTTCCTCTGGGCGCACCAGGTGTGGGGCCACGCCGCGGACGCCGACCCGTACTTCCAGAATTACCTGGACAAGTACGTCCTGCCGAACGGCGACTTCCTGTACAACACACAGGACCAGGTCGAAGCACCGCTCAACGTCGGGCTGTTCCTGTGGAACAGCGCCCGCGCCTACGACTACACCCGCGACCGGGCTGCCTTTGAGCGCCGTCTACCTGTCCTCGAACGCATGCTCGCCTACGTGCTTACCCGCTATGAGTTTGGGAAGCAGCGCTATCCCCTGCCCGACCGCCGCTATGGGCTGATCTGGGGCTCGCCCGAGGCCGACCTGGGCGACCCGGCGAATGACTACCCGGAGTCGCACCCCTTTTACTTCCAGAATGCAACCCACACCTGGCGCGGGCTCACCGAGCACGCCCGCGTGCTCGCCCTGGTCGGCATGCCCGAGCTCAGCGCCAAGTACAAGCAAACCGCCGA
>CAXTUV010000230.1:0-4208 GCA_964247445.1 uncultured Acidobacteriaceae bacterium
GGCTTAAGGTAGAGCTTCTGGTGCGGCAAAAAGACAAGTGGGTCGCGCCGCGGCTTAATCCGCTGGTATTTACACCCTCCCCGACCCCCGACGACAAAGGCATGTTCCGCATCGCGGGTCTGCTGGAGCAGGAGTACCTGCTTTCGGTCGAGCTAAGCGTGACCCGCACCGGATACGACATCAGCGGCGACGGCGGCTTCGGCGCTTTTCCGCAGGGGGAGTCGAAAATCCAGGTCTACTCCGGCAGCCGTTTCCTCGCTAAGGACGGTGAGCCGTTCAAGTTGACGCTCGGCGAGGAGCGGTCGGGCGAGGACATTGCGATCCCGCTCGCGAAGCTGCATACGATCGCGGGCTCGCTTTCGGCAGCGCGCGATGGGCACACCCTGAACGCCGGCACAGTAACCCTGCTCTACGCCGACGACCGCGCCGAGGCGGCGAGCACGAAGCTGGCGCATGGGGACACGAGCTGGACGCTTTCCTTCGTGGCGGAGGGCGACTACATCGTGCGCGTCACTGACGGCGCGGACGCCGAATACGAGGAGTTCCCGAACCCGCCGGGCACGGTTCCGTGGACCCGAACGGAAACCCGCGTCATGCACCGGTACGGGCCGGGCGAGCAGCCGCTGCATGTCGCGGGCGAGGTGTCGGGGTTGGCCGTGGCTGTGCCGGAGCCGAGCGCCAAGCTGCAAGGGACGCGGTAGGCGAAAGCCGGTCCGCGCGGATGATGCCTAGTTAAAGATTGCTCCCACGGTTTCGTTGTTCACCATGCGGACCACGCATTGCGTGTGGAAGCCGTTCGGGGTCACGGGTGAGTCCGGCTTAGGCACGCAGTTAGCTGCCCAGCCCGCAAAGGTGGAATTGCTGTCGGGAGCGGCAGTTAAAGTTACGCTGCTGCCCAGCGTAAAGGAGTACACGCAGTTCTGGATCGAGCACGGGGCATATCCGGCGGAACCGCCGTCCAGGGATGGCGTGATGAGGCCTTGTCCATAGCCGACCATGGAAACACTCAGGGTCGGCAGATTCGAGTGCTCGCCCGGCGCGGCTGTCAAGGTGCTCGCGGCTGTTACGACCGCGCCGGTTGTGGTCACTGCTTCCGCTGTAATGGTCGTGGACGTGGCCGAGCTGACGATCTGCGCGACATCGGTGGCCAGCCCATTCTGATCGATGGTAGCTACGGAGGAGTCGCTGCTGGACCATTTGACTTTGCTGGTTAAATCCTGCACGACACCATCGGTGCCGAGATTGCCGATTGCGATGAACTGCGTGGCTTCCCCGAGTTCCGTTGCCGTGGCGCTGCCTGGTCCGGGAAGAATAGTAATCGTGGAAGGGATAATCGCCGGGGGAGGGGCAAGGGTGACTGTCAGCAGGGATGAGGCGGCCGCGCCGTCAGCGGTTGCGGTGATGGTGGATGTTCCGGAGGCCAGCGCGGTCGCCCGGCCCCCTGCGTCTACCGTCGCGACTGATGGATTGCTCGAAATCCAGGACACCACTCCGGTGAGGTTCTGGTTTTTTCCTGTGCCGTCGAGATTGCCGAGCGCGATAAATTGCGTTTGTTCTCCGGCACTCGTGGCTGAAACAGCGGCGGGTACCACGGACACCGTGGGTGGGGTCGCGGCAAAGTTGACGGTTAACGTGGCCGATGCGCTGATGCCGCCCACGCCGGCAGAGATGAGCGACGTGCCATTGCCTAGGGCCGTGGTTTGCCCCAGAGTGTTGACCGTGGCGACGGACGGGTTGCTGGAGGTCCAGACGGCTGTGCGGGTCAAGTCGCGCGTGATGCCGGTTCCGTCGACGCTGCCCGAAACAAGGAATTGTGTAATCTCCCCTTTGCTGCTGGCGGAGGCATTTGCCGGCACTACCGCGAGGCTCGGCGCGGTAATTGTCACTGTTAAAGCGGCGGAGGCGGTCGCGCCGTTGGCGCTCGCGGTAATCGTGGTCGTACCGGCGGCTGCCGCTGTGGTTTGACCGGAACCATTGACGGATGCAATGGAAGGATTGCTGGAAGTCCAAGTAACGGAACGGGTGAGGTCGCGCGCGGTTCCGGTTCCATCAATGCTGCCGGTGGCTAGGAATTGGGTGGTCTCGCCCTTGGCGGTGGCGGTAGCCGTAGCGGGGGTGACCACGATGCTTGGCGCCGCAGGGGCCGCGGCAGCCGTGGCCGGAGCGACCATGATGTCGGAAGACGCGGTGAAGCTGCCGGATTCAGCGGTAATCGTCGTTTTCCCCGGCCCGACAGCCGTCGCGACCCCGGCCGCGCTCATGGTAGCGACTGACGGGTTGGCGGCGGTCCAGGTTACGGAGTCGGTGACGTCGGTGGTGACGGGCTGGGCGCGGCCGGTTTGATAGGTGGCGATGGCTTTGTACTGCACGGTTTGCCCTGCGGCTGAAAGTGACTCAGAACCCGCGCCGGGAGTGATGGTCAAGCCGGTGAGATGGCTCATGCGGCAGGCGGGGAGAAGGCAGAGCAGGGCAAGCAGAGGGGCCGTGATCAGGCGGCGTACGGTCATGAACTGTCCTTCAAAAGGTCGCGGGCGAGCTGCCCGACTGTGACCGTAGCAAGACAGGCAAGACGGGCAAAGTGAAAACGAAGCCGGTCACGGTACCGAGGTACTCCATTTTCCCGATCCGGCACCTCGGCTTGCACAAGTACTGATTCGGAACCGGCCTGCGCGGAAATGGTCTATTCTGCTTTGCCGAGCCGACGGACGCCGCTAGGCTTCGGGTGGGAGGAGAAATCGGCTCACTTGCGATGGATGGAAAATGGGCTGCGCGGCTTTGGTCCTTGCGGGGCTATGCTTTCGGGCGGCAGGTAAGCTAGAACCATGGTGCGGATGACGGTGCTCGCGAGCGGGTCCAAGGGCAACGCCACGGTGGTGACCGGCGGGCGCACCCGGGTGCTGGTGGACGCGGGGGTGAGCTGCCGGGAAATCCTGAAGCGGATGGCCACCGCGGGGGAAGATTGCGGGACGCTTGATGCCATCCTGATTACCCATGAGCACAATGACCATGTGCAAGGGCTAGCTGTTTTGGCTCGACGGCTGGGCATCCCGGTGTACTTCACCGAGGCGACCCACCGGGCCTGGGAGCGCTCGCTGCGCCCCCAAAAGCGGATGAGCTACGGGGAGTGGCTCGCGGCGCGCAAGGCGGAGAAGGCGAAGGGCGAGAGACTGGAGACTGGGGACCAGGGGCTGGTCGCGAGTGGCGAGGGCCAAGGGCCGAGAGCTAAGGGCCAAGGATTCAGGGACGAAGCTTGTGAAGCACCGGAAGATGACGCGGGCGCGGCGTCCGCTTCATCGTTGACCCGCGAAGCACCTAATACGGAGCCGCCTTGTGAAGAGCCCGGCAAGCCCGAGCCTTGGACGCTGTCGGCGGTTGAGTACTTCCAAGCGGGCAAGCCGTTCGCAATCGGCGATCTTGCCGTCACGCCCTTTACGATTCCCCATGACGCGGCCGATCCGGTCGGCTTCGTGCTGGCGAGCGAGGGGGTGCGCATCGGCATGGCCACCGACCTCGGCTACATGCCGGCGAACGCATGCGAGCAGCTTCGGCGCGCGGATGTAGTGATGCTTGAGTCCAATCACGACTTGGACATGCTGCGCGACGGGCCGTACCCGTGGTCGGTCAAGCAGCGGGTTTTGTCGCGGGTGGGCCACTTGTCGAACGCGGCCGCGGCGGAGTTCCTGGAAAAGCGCTACGACGGCGGCGCGGCCTATGTGGTCCTGGCGCATCTGTCGGAAAGCAACAACCTGCCCGAGCTCGCGCAAAAAGCCGCGGAATGGGCTCTGCGCGACCGAATGACGCTTCTCGGCAACCGTTTGGTGTTGGCGCGGCAGGATGTTCCCACTGAGTCAATCCTGCTTTGAAGGTAAAAAGGTCATGTATTTCAATCCAACCCGTTACAATCAAGGGGTGGCGCCAGGAAGAAGCGGCCCACCAGAGTCACCTTTCAAGGCAGGGAGCGTCACAGGACTTGAAGCGAGTTGAGCAAATGCGAGCCGGCGAAGAGAGGCGGAGTATGACGCAGTGTACGGATCCTGCTGTGGGATACATTCTTTCCTCGTGGCGGTATGACCTTTCAGGTTCTTACCCGGCGGTACGGGGCGACCTGGAGCAGCACCTGGTGGAATGCAAGGGCTGCCGGACTCGGCAGCGGCTGCACCGCACCATTGATGTAGCACTCACTGGGCTTGCAACCGCGTCCGTGGGAC
>CAXTUV010000230.1:4218-5541 GCA_964247445.1 uncultured Acidobacteriaceae bacterium
CTGCTCGCCATTGGGGTGATTCATCGTGTTGAGCCACTGCGGACCTGGGTTGTTGCCCTCCATCTGCGGCAGTTTGCCTTTCCGCTGACGCTGCAGGACTTCGCGATTGCCGGGCTGCTTGTATCGGTGCTTGCCTGGCTGCTGATTATGCTGGTGACCCCAGCCCCGGCGTATATCTCCGAGGTCGCCTCGACACAGGCGCGGGAGATTCGCAACCGGGGATGGAGAAAAGCCGCGTGATGAGGGTGAAAACAGGCACTTGTGTGTTGGCGGGTGGATTTGCTGTGGCTGCTTGGGCCGCGGACCGCGTCTATCAGCCCGGTAAGCTGTTGAACGCGACCACCGAGAGCCGGCAGAAAAAAGGCAACACCACTACGCATGCTGTGTTCACCGTGCAGGCGGGCGATCTGGTGTACACCGTGCGCGCCGAGAAGGTCGGAGCCAACGCGAAGGACTATACGGAAGGCATGATCGTGGGCGACCCGGTCGAAGCGAGCGTGGACGGCAACCATCTTTATCTCAAGACCCCGAAGGGAAAAGAGATCAAGACGGATGTGCTGACCCGGGCGCGCGCCGCCGCTGCGCCGGTACAGTAGATGCCACACAGTGTTACTGAGCCGCCGGGCTTATTTCCACCGGCAAAGGCGCGCCGTCGGGCAGGCTTGACACCATGCCGGGCACAGGCTTCGGAGTGGCCGCGGGCTGGAAAGCGCCGGTAAGCGAGCGGACCTCGGCGACGCCGTTGCGGACGCACCAGTGTTCGAGCTGGGCGGCGACCCGCTCCACCGCGCGCGGGTCCGCGTAGGAAGCGGTGCCGACCTGCACCGCGGATGCCCCCGCCATCAGGAACTCAACCGCATCCTCACCCGAGCGAATCCCACCCGCACCTAGGATCGGAATCTTAACTGCCTGCGCGGCTTCCCACACCATGCGCACGGCAATCGGCTTGATCGCCGGACCGGAAAGCCCCCCGGTGTTGTTGGCGATCCTCGGCTTACGGGTTTGGATGTCGATGGCGAGCGAAAGAAAGGTGTTCACGAGCGTCAGCCCGTCTGCCCCGGCTTCCTCGGCAGCACGCGCCATCTCGGCGATCGAGGTGACGTTCGGAGAGAGCTTTACAAAGATCGGTCGGCGGCTCGCCTTCTTTGCTTGCGCGGTAAGGGCGGCCAGCAGTTTGGGGTCCGCGCCGAAGACCATGCCACCGTGCTTGGTATTCGGGCAGGAAGCATTAATCTCGTAGGCGGCAATGCCGTCGGCGGAGTTGAGTACGCGGATCACAGCAAGGTAGTCGTCGATCTCATACCCGAACACATTGCACAGCAC
>CAXTUV010000231.1:0-209 GCA_964247445.1 uncultured Acidobacteriaceae bacterium
GCCCAGAACGGTTTGCACCGAGCGCAAATCCGCGCCGTGGTCCACCATATGCGTGGCGCAGCTATGCCGGAGGGTGTGCGGGCTTCCCGCGCCTCCGGTGGCGCGCTTTACCAGCGCCCACACAAACTGTCGGGTGAGCGGCCGGCCGCGCGCGGAAAGAAACAGCGCAGGCTCCATCGGGCAGGCCTCGGCCAGGATCGGCCGCGCTT
>CAXTUV010000231.1:261-5540 GCA_964247445.1 uncultured Acidobacteriaceae bacterium
CCCTCGGCGGCGGCTCGGCCGATGGGCGTGATGCCCTCCTTATCGCGCTTACCGACGACCCTAAGCCGGAGCGCCGCGAGCTTCAAGCTCGCGACCGGAAGCGTGGTGATCTCCGATGCGCGGAGGCCGCCCGCGTAGAGCAGCTCCAAAATGGCGTGATCGCGCAATGCTTCCGCAGCCGCGCGGCTGCTGTCTGCTCCCTGTCGCGGGGCAAACGCCTTTTCCCCGGAAGCGGCGAGCATCCGCGCGACCGTCGGTTCAGCCAAGGCCTTCGGCAGGACCCGCCATCCACTAGGCGCGCGTATGTGCTCGGTTGGGTCGGCGGCGGCGAAGCCCATTCGCAAGGCCCAGCGATAAAACCCGCGCAGGCTGGAAACTTTGCGTGAAACCGCCCGGGGCGAAAGTGCCCGGGCGTGCAGTGCGGCCAAGAACCGGGCGAGGTCTTCCCGCGCGGCGCCTGCCAGCGGAGCTTGGAGCAGCTCCGCGCACTGCCGCAGGTCGGCTCCGTAAGCGTCAAGCGACAAGGGCCGCAGCCCGCGCTCCACCTGAAGGAAGCGGAGATACTCAGGGATGCGCGGGTCGTCCATCGCCCCAGTATCGCGCGAGACGGGCCGCCCGGGGCATCTCAGTACACTGAAGAGCAAACAGGAGGGCAAACATATGAAGGCTTTATACACAGCGAAGGTACGGGCGGAAGGCGGGCGCAACGGATTTATCGCGTCCGAGGACGGCCTGCTCAAGGAAAACTTGGCCATGCCGAAAAGCATGGGCGGGACGGAGGACGCGACCAACCCGGAGCAGCTGTTCGCGGGCGGCTACGCGGCCTGCTTCCTGAGTTCGATTGAGTTCGCGGCCAAACGAGACGGTCAGCAACTGCAAGGCACGGCGGTGAACGCGACGGTCACCCTCAGCCCGACCGAAGCCGGTCCATTCACACTCGGCGTGGCGCTCGCCGTGGAACTGGGCGGCTTGGCACAGGCTGACGCGGAGGCGCTGGTGGCCAAAGCGCACCAAATCTGTCCCTACTCCAATGCGACCCGCGGCAATATCGACGTCCATATCGAGACCCGAGCCGTTTAGTGTCTTCTTGGGTGGAAGCCGTGCTCGCTCGGGAGCCGCGCACGGCTGTGTTCGATTGCGATGGGACGCTGTGGATGCCGGACTCCGGAGCCGGGTTTATGGTGTGGTCCCTGGAGCAAGGTCTCATCCGGCAGGAACGCGCGGAGCGCCTTAAAGAGCGCTACCGGCTGTACGAAGCGGGCAAGGTGAGCGAACTCGCCATCTGCGGGGAGATGGTGCAGGTGTATGCCGGGCTGTCCGTCGCGGAGCTGCGCGCCGCGGCCCGGACCTATGTCGAGCGCTTCGTGCTGCCCGCGACGTTCCCCATTATGGAAGAACTTATCGGCAAGCTGCGCGAGACCGGCGCGCAGCTATGGGCCGTTTCCTCCACTTGTGACTGGGTGGTCGCGGCCGGGGTGGTGGAGCGGTTCGGCATCCCACTCGAGCGCATTCTGGCGGCCAAGGTGCGTGTTGAGCAAGGCCTCGCGACCGAGACCCTGCTCAGGTTTCCGACGGATGAGGGAAAACAGGCAGCGCTGGAAAACGTAGGAGTTTGGGCCCCTGACGCGGTGTTCGGCAACTCGCTCCATGACCTTCATATGCTGCGCATGGCGCGACATCCCTATCCGGTTAATCCTTCGGCGGCCTTATGGCAGGAGGCGAAAGCGCTCGGCTGGCGGATGCTCCGACCCACGCTCCAGGATGCGGTCGAAAGCTGATTTCACCCCGGGGCCGACCCGGCAAGCGCTTCCTGCGTCCAACTTCCCATGGCGGCAGGGAGTGCAGGAAACAGCAGCGAGGCTTCCCCCAGCGCCGTGAGAAACGGCGCGCCGGAGGTCAAGACTGTCCGTTTCGTAGTGGCGGCCCTGATCCTGCGCGGCGATACTGTTCTGATCTGCCAGCGCCGAGCCGACCAGCCCATGGCGCACAAGTGGGAGTTTCCCGGCGGCAAAATGGAAGCTGGCGAAACCGCCGAGCAAGCCTTGCGGCGCGAGCTGGACGAAGAACTCGGCATTCGGGCGCGCATCGGACCACGGGTTTCCCGCTTGCGGCACAGTTACCGCTCGGGCGGCGCGGTCGATCTGCAATTCTTCCTGGTCAACGAGTATGACGGCGAGCTGACCAATAACATCTTCCAACAGATGCGCTGGTGCGAGCTGCGCAACCTGCCCGCTTACGACTTTCTCGCGGCCGACCGCACACTGATTCGCGACCTGGCGGCGGGCAAACTCTTGTGATGCTTGACATACGCGGCTTGGGGCACGACACTCGGGGCAACAGCTCAGGCGGCGGATGGAAAGCCGGGGCTGGTCGGGAGGGCGCGAGTGACGGCAATGCGCAAAAGCCGTGTGACCCTGACGCTCGCATCCTCGCTTGACAGCGTCGATCGAGTGGAACAGGCAGCCGAGCGTTTGGCGGCCGATGCAGGCGTGGACGAGGACGCTCGCTTCAACATCACCATGGCGGTGCGCGAAGCCGCCGCGAACGCTGTTTTCCACGGCAACGGCGGAGATGGGGCGAAGCAGATTCAGGCGAGCTTTGAAAATACCGGACGCTCGCTCATCTTCTGCATCGCCGACGAGGGCAAAGGGCTGGACCCGGACACGCTGCCTGATCCGTTGCAGCCTGAAAACCTGCTCCGCTCGTCCGGACGTGGAATTTTTCTGATCAAGTCCTTTATGGATGAAGTGCATTTCCGCCGGCTGGACCCCGGTACGGAACTGACGCTGATCAAGTATCTTATTGCTACCCCAGAAAGCGAGGACTCACAAAAATGAGTATGAAAATCAGCACGCGCCAGGTGGACGGCGTCACGATCCTGGACCTGAGCGGACGCATTGTGCTGGGCGAGGGCGCGATCCAGCTGCGTGATGCGGTCAAGGAGCTAAGGGCTATGGGCCAGAATTATATCCTCCTCAACCTGAGCGACGTGAACTACATCGATTCTTCCGGCCTGGGCGAGCTTGTCACCGCTTATACCAGCGTGAAAAACGCGGGCGGCGAGCTGAAGCTGCTGGGGCTGACCAAAAAGGTCCACGACCTGCTGCAAATTACCAAGCTGTATACGGTATTCGACGTGAAGGATGACGAGGCGTCGGCGGTATCGGCGTTTACCGCGAAGGCTTAATTCCGAGACTGACCTGGGGCGCTCGCCTGCACTTACGGCAGCGCCGGCCAGGTTTTTTAGGATTACTGCCCTTCCAGTGTCTGGATGCGCCGCTCATGGGCAGGCACAATCCCGATCAGCTCCTGCATCGCGGTCATCACCTGAACACTTAATTGCTGGTTCACCGCCGACTCGACTGTTAGCTGGTCAACTCTTCGCCAAGCCTATCGATATTGCGGGTCTGCTGCAGCACCTCAAGATGCAGCAGCTCTGAGCTTTGGGCCAGCGCTTCATGCTTTTCCTCGATCCGCTTCATCCGTGCGGCGTAATCGTCATCCATGCCGCACAGTCTACTCCCTCGTGGAAGATGGCAGCTGAAGCAGTTCCGCCCGGATTGCCTCACGTTCCTCGTCGAGCGGCCCGGCGCACACCGGCTTGCCCGCACGCCGGTACCAATACCCGGCATTGCCGAGGTCGCCCTCGCGGCGGTGCAAGTAAGCGTGAACCCATGCAGCTTCGGGGCTGTCCAGCGCCTGCGCGATCTCGTGGGCCTGGTCCCACGCACCCTGCTCCTCATTTCGCAGCGCGCTGATGAGCTCTTGCAGATCCATTTTTGTTCAGATGCGCGGCAATCTCCGACCGCTTTCGTCCGAGATTGCGCTATGATGGCCGAAGCGGAGGTAGCCTCAAGTGCGCATGGCGCTGCATCTCCTCGCTCTCGGCGAGGCGGCCGTGATTGATGAATTGGAGCTGCCCCATGCGGTTGAGCACCACCTGATGCACATGGGCTTCTCGCCCGAAACGCGGGTGGTTGCGGTGCGCCGCGCCCCGGCCGGCGACCCGACCGTGTACGCGGTCGACGGCATGGAAGTGGCGCTGCGGCGTGAGACCGCGCAAGGTGTTTGGGTAATTCCGCAAGCTGAGCCGATTGATATGCTGCGGCAAGGAAAGGCGCGCGCATGAGCTGCCATGCGACCGGCCTAGTCGATCTCGCGGCTGCAAAGCCTCGCATCCCCGGACAACTCCGAACCATTGCTCTCGTCGGGCCGCCGAACTCCGGCAAAAGCACATTGTTCAATCGGCTGACCGGGCTGCGGCAAAAAGTTGCGAACTATCCCGGTGTCACCGTCGAGCAGCGCTACGGCAAGCTCGCCGGCATCCAGCGTCCGGACCTGACGCTGATCGACCTGCCCGGCATCTACTCGCTTGACACTTACTCTGAAGACGCGCGGGTCGCGGTGGAGGTGCTTCGGGGCGAGATGCCAGGCTCCCCGCAGGTCGACGCGGTGCTGCTTGTGCTTGACTCGCTCCATCTCCAACGGCAGCTCATGCTCGCCGCCCCGGTGCTCGCGCTCAAGCTGCCGACGCTGGTGCTCTTGAACATGACCGACCTGATGGAGACGCGCGGCGGGGCGGTCGATCCCCTGGCATTGGCCAAGGAGCTGGGATCGCCGGTGGCGCGCATCAGCGGCGCGCGCGGTGTCGGGATGGATGCGATCGCGCGCTTCCTCGGGCAAAAAGAGGCCCCGCTGAGCAGCGCGGGTAAGCTGGAGCTGCCGGTGGTCGGCAACGCGCGCTCGTACCGGCAATGGGCGACCGGCATCAGCACCCGCACCAGCTACAAGGCACCTCTTTCACCTGAAGGAACGCGCAAGCTCGACAGCGTCCTGCTCGACCGGGTATGGGGGCCGCTGATCTTTCTCGCCGTGGTGATCGGCGTGTTTCAAACCGTATTTTCCGTCGGTCTGCCGTTTTCCGATTGGTCGCAAAATCATCTGAACGACCTCGGCGACCTCCTGGGCAAGCACATTCACCCGGCTTGGCTGTCTTCCCTGCTGAATGACGGCATTTGGAAGGGCGTGGCTTCGGTCCTGATCTTTCTGCCGCAGATTCTGCTGCTGTTCCTATTCATCGGCATCCTTGAAGACACGGGCTACCTGGCGCGCGCGGCGCTGATCGCTGATCGGGTCATGCGGTCAATCGGCCTCAACGGCAAGGCTTTTATTCCTCTGCTGTCGGCGTATGCTTGCGCGGTGCCGGCCATCATGGCCACGCGCACCATCGAAAATAAGCGCGACCGGTTCGCCACGATCCTGGTCGCCCCGTTCATGAC
>CAXTUV010000232.1:0-5529 GCA_964247445.1 uncultured Acidobacteriaceae bacterium
GGTCAGCGGGTAGGCTCAACCTCATCCAGCGATTTCACGCCTGCCGGGTTAGCGCATTTGGTCGAGGGCGCGATCGCGCTGGCCCGCATCAGCTCACCCGACCCGCTGCAAGGGCTGCCCGAGCCGTCGGCCTTCGGCTCGATCGAGACCGATCTGGCCACCTATTACGAGGACGTGTATTCCCTCCCAGGCCCCGCTCGGATCGAGTTTGTGCATCGGGTGGAAGCGGCCGCGCTCGCTGCCGACCCGCGCATCCGCAACTCCGACGGCGGCAGCTTTTCAGCCGCCACCAGCATGCGGGTGCTCGCCAACTCGCGCGGCTTCACCGGTGCCGCGCGCGGGTCGTTCTGCTCCGTCGGCACGGTGCCGATCGCCGCCGGCAAGAACGGCGAAATGCAGCGCGACGGCTGGTCGTCGAGCGCCCGCTCGCTTGCCAAACTGGAAAGCCCGGAGCAGGTCGGCGCGGAAGCAGCCCGGCGCACCCTGCGCCGCTTGGATGGCCGTCGCGTGCCGACGCAGCGCGTTCCGGTCGTGTTCGCGCCGGAGATGGCACGGTCCATCCTGGGCGCGATGGCCGAGGCGGCGAATGGCGACTCCGTGTGGCGCGGCGCGAGCTTTTGGGCAGGCAAGCTTGGCGAACAGGTCGCCGCGCCTTCCATCACGGTCGTCAACGACGGCACCATCCCGGGGCTGTTCGGCTCGTCGCCTTTTGACGGCGAGGGCCTGCCGACCCGCCGGACGATACTGGTCGAGAATGGCATCCTCAAGTCTTACCTGCTGAACACGTATGCCGGACGCAAGCTGGGTCTCGCAAGCACAGGCTCAGCCGCGCGCGGGCTCGCCGGGAACCCAGGCATCAGCACGCACAACCTGTATCTGCCTGCCGGGGAGCAGACACCGGAGCAGATCATCGCAGCCGTCCCCCAAGGGCTGTACTTGACCGAGTTCCTGGGCCGCGGCATTAATATGGTGACCGGCGGTTACTCGCGCGGAGCTTCGGGACTGTGGATTGAGAATGGCGAGCTCGCCTATCCGGTGCAGGAGATCACTGTCGCGGGTAATCTCCAGGACATGTTCCGCAACATCACCGCGATCGGAAATGATCTGGAGTTTCGCTCGTCCACCGCATGCCCCACACTGCGGATTGACGGCCTCACTATCGCGGGGGCATAGTGCACTCCTTTTGCCCTTCTTATCGGCATTTTCCTGGATTCTGTTCTGGTTACCAAGGTAAGAAAATCTACTTCGAAGCCTGATTTCGCGCGGGCAAAAGGCCGATAGAACAGGAGGAAAGCAGACCGCAAGCGAGGCCGCCCCTGCAACCCCTCTCACAATCCTGCCGCACAGGTTCCAACCAAAGCGCGCCCGCTACTTGGCCACAACCCGCCCGGAAAAGGCCGGCGCGCGGGGGGTTGCTCATTCTTAATCATTCGCGGCACATCCTTTATGCGAGCTACAGACTTCAGGCTCTGCTCGGGATACCCTCTACTCTCGACCTACTAGGCGCATCCTTTTCCACGATCACATCTGCCGTCTTTACCGTAGAGCAGGCAGATCTTGAAACACCGCAAAGCTGGTTGAACTCGGCTCTCGCGTCACAGATACGCAGCTCTCCCTTTGACGCCGTGCTTACGCTCAATACTCACTGCGAAGCGCGGCTCCACATCAGCAAGCTGGGTGAGGATTGCTGGCTGGCCACGTTTCAGGAAAAACTCGCCAACGATGCCATCGTGGAACGCGGGCACTCAAGCGCTCTGCGCGATCACTCAACTGGCATCGGCAGCCGCTTCTTCGAGCAGAAGCTGGAAGACGCGCTGGGCAAGTTGACGGCGGGCGATGAGCAGAGCGCTTCCTTGCTCTTCATCGACCTGGATCGCTTCAAGGCGGTCAACGATACGCTTGGTCATGCGATTGGCGATGCCCTGCTGCACCTGGTCAGCGACCGGCTCAAGCAAATCCTCGGCACAGCGCGCGCGAATAACAGCTGCCAAGGCATCACCGGCACGAGCTTGAGTCCAGGCGACAATCGCGACCGCTTTCTCGTAGGCTCATGAAAGCCATGTTGTTCAAAAATGAGATTGAGTTCGACACCGGCGAACCCAACGCGGCGCTCGCGGCGCTTCCCTCGGCTCCGGCGGTATTCAGCTTGCGCGGCAGCACGGGTGAGCCTTATCTGAATCGCACCGCGAATTTACAGCGGCGATTGCATAAGCTGCTCCTGCCCGTACCTAGGCAAAGCAGACGTCTACAGCTGGCTAGGCTGGTTCGGCGCATCGCTTGGACAACAACTGGTTCCGAATTCGGTGCTCAGCTGCTGTTGTACCGGGTAAATCGGGCTGCTTTCGGGGAGGCCGCCGGGCGGCGTATGCACTTGCGCGCGCCCTTCTTTCTACGCATGGGCATGCGGAATCGTTTCCCGCGTGTGTGGGTGACCAATACCCTCGCCGCTTCGGCTTTTTCTGACCTATTCGGTCCCTTTTCGTCCCGCCATGCCGCGGAGCATTATGGCGAGCAGGTGCTCGACCTCCATTTGCTGCGGCGCTGCTTCCAAGATCTCGCGCCGGACCCGGCTTTTCCCGGCTGCATTTACTCCGAAATGAAAAAGTGCCTCGCGCCTTGCTACGCCGGCTGCACCGACGAGCGATACGGCGTGGAGGCCGATGCTGTGCACGCGTTTCTGCGCAGCCGGGGCGAGAGCCTCAAATCGGCGCTGGTTGCCGAGCGCGACGGAGCAAGCATGCATTTAGATTTCGAGGCCGCCGCAGCCGCGCACGGGCGCCTGCTCAAAGCAGAAGCGGTCGCGAAAGACGCCGGGCCATTCGGCGCGCTCGCGGCGCAGCACGGCATTATCGTACAGCCCAGCCCGGAGCCGGACGAGGTCGAACTTTACCTGCTGCGCGGGGGCATGCTGGCCGGGCCGGAGCCTGTTTCGCTGCTCGGGCTGCGCCTACCGAACGAGAGCTCCGGGTCAAGCTCGCTGTTTGCGCATCCGGCGGCACCACAGCCTACGGAACTCGGCGGCACACAGCGGGCGGAAGCGCCCGATGCTCGGCTGGATGCAGCTTTGGCGAAGCTCTACGCCATGATCAAGTCAGCGAACAGGGATGAGCTCGGCGACAGCCAAGCCCTGCTCGCACGTTGGTGGTTCCGCCCGCAGTTGAAGCGCGAAGGAGAGCTGGTCTTCGCGGAAGAAACACCGATCGATCGAAAAGCGCTTCTGCGCGCATGCGCCCGCACGTACCGGGCGCATGTGGAAAGAACAGCTCCGGTACTCGCCTAGGGGCTTACTCGAGCCCGCTCGCTTGCCCGCTGTGGTTGGCCAGCCAGTCTTTCACGCTTGGCGCCTGCGCTGCTTGAAACTGAGCGCATTCGTTGATTTCAGACTCAGCCAGAGTCAACGCACGAGCTGACGCGGGGACAGGGTGAGCGGCAAAGAACTGCTTCACCTCCGTCGACTTATCCGCCGAGCAGAATGCACCAGTTGCGCGAACAATCGATGAACTGTTTAAACCGCCGGTAAACTGCGCCGAAACAGCGGTCCAGTTTGCATGGATATATCGCCATGCAGTCTCGCGGGTCGCCGTGCCGCGGAGCGCGGTCGCGAACAGAAAAATGGCGTCCTGATTCTTGACCTTGCCGGAAGCAGCAAAAGCAAGCGCGCGCTCAGTTAGGGCAGGGTCGGCGAAAGTGGGCAGCAGATTCAGGACACGTTCCGAGCGTACCGGGTCGGGATCTGTCTGATACGCCTTTTGAAACTGGTCAAAGAGCGCCGCATCGCCATTTTGCGCGGCAACCTGCAGCGCGGCAGGGGCCAGCGTTGGATCAACGGAATCCGGCTGCGCCAAAGCCTTCTGCGCGATTTCCTTTGCCTCCATGACAATCTGCGGGTCCTTGCCGATGCCGCCAACCAAAGCGAACAGCTCGGCCCGGCGCTCGGAAACATCTGACTGCTCGCCGGCGGCGGGCGCGCCGAGCTTCGCGAGCTCCGGCTTGTAGGTCGCGCGCACCCAAGCCGCGAATGCGTCATGGTCGGTCGGAGCCGTAAGCAGCTCCGCATTGACCTGCCGCAAGGGCGAAAGGACAGTGCCGGTGACCTCGGCGCTTTCATCCGAGCGGGTAGCCGCAGCCAGGTCAAGCCAGCGGCCCGCGCTTGCCTTTCCGGCACGCACCTCTGCCCACTGGTCTCCGAGCAGACTGATGCGCTCGCTCGGGGTCAGCTCCGTTTCAAGATGCGAGGCCAGCGCCTGTTCCACCTCGGGCGGGTATTGCGTGCGGTAGTATCCCTTGCCGTGCGCGTTCGCGAAAAAAACCGATCCTGACGGGGCGGCAAGCTGTTTTTCTCCGGGACGAAGCACGGCGCAATCCTGGCTTCCGGACTGCTTCATGCACACCGGTACCGTCCAGCTTTGGTCAGAAGCGTCAGCGCCCGGGCTTAAAAAGAACCGGGATTGTGAGACCGCAGCCGAACCGCCGCGCGGGTCGCCGAATTGGAGCAGCGGTACGCCGGGCTGCCCGATAAAGCTCGCCATGATTGTGTCGATAGGCTTGCCGCTCGCCGCGGTCTGCGCGTTCCAGAAGTCCTCGGCGGTGGCGTTGCCGAATAAATGTGCCTCGAGATAGTTATGAACGCCCTTGCGGAACTGCTCCTCGCCTAGGTAGCTCTCGACCATGCCCAGGATCGCGCCGCCCTTCTGATAAGTGATTCCGTCAAACATCTCGTTGATTTCATCCGGGGTGTTCGCCTCGGCTCGGATCGCGCGAGTAATCGTGCGTGCGTCCAGGTTCATGGTGTTATCAAGGGAGGCCGCTTCCTGCTCCGGAATATGCCATTCCGGATGCCACGCCGCGACCGGCTTATTCTCCATCCAGGTAGCGAACCCTTCGTTCAGCCATAGGTTGTTCCACCATTGCATCGTCACCATGTCGCCAAACCATTGGTGGGCCATCTCATGCGCCACGACCTGCGCGACATTCTCCTTTGCTTGGATCGAGGCGTGCTGTTCATCGATCAAGAAGTCTGTTTCCCGGTAAGTGATCGCGCCGAAGTTTTCCATCGCGCCCGCTTCAAAATCAGAGATGGCGATCATATCGAGCTTCGGCATCGGATACTTAATGCCGAAATACGTATCATAATAATGCAGGACGAACTCGGCGGCCTTGACGGCGTATGGTGTCAAAGGCAGCTTATCAGGAGTCGCGCAGGCACGAATCGGAATGCCGTCCGCCTCCCCGCTGGTGCATTGAAAATCTCCCACCAGAAAAGCAACTAAGTAGCTGGACATCTTAGGGGTCATGGCAAAGGAAAGGGTGTGCTTGCCCGCCCCCGCAGGCTTGTCCGCCACGATGTTTGTATTGGAAATCGCTGTATCGCCTGCGTCGACGGTAAGTGACACAGAATAAGTTGCCTTGAATGCAGGCTCATCAAACGAAGGAAAAGCGCGGCGCGCATCGGTGGCTTCAAACTGGGTCACGGCATAGCCGCGCTTCGGGGTCTTGGAAAGGTAAAAGCCCCTCAACTTGTCATTCAGA
>CAXTUV010000233.1:0-5519 GCA_964247445.1 uncultured Acidobacteriaceae bacterium
ACTGCCCCGGGCCTTGGGCCAAAGTGGATTTCACCGCGGATCTCCCTCTCTCCGCCGGACGGCAGTTCGACCGCACCGGCTCGGTGTACATCGGCGGCGCGAATGTATATTTCGGCACCACCGCCGAGCCCCGGGCCGCGCTCTCCCCCTCCTGGCATGTGGAGCGCGACATCACCGACCTCAGCGCGATCCTTGCCGGTACCGAGCCCGTCCGCGCTTCGCTCGGCAACTTCGTCGGCATCTCGGGCGGGGTCAACTTCAACGGCGTGATCACGGGCACGGCGACGCTCCAGTTCTACCCCGTGAACCCGGCCAACCCGGCCCCAGCGGTCGCGGATGCCGTGCTGCCGCTCAACCCGGCGGGCGGCGTCACAAGCGTGAACACCACCGCCGACCGTTTGTCCCGCACCTTCACCGGCTTGCCGCGGAACATTCAACGGGCCGAGCTCCAGCTGTTCTCGCAGTCCCAGGGCAATGACGAGTTCTGGTACACCTCCTCGCCCGACTCGGTCGCCGCAGCGCTCCAGAACACCGGCGGCACGGCGTTCCGCGAAACCGAAATCTACATCGACGGCGCGCCCGCCGGTATCGCGCCCGTGTTCCCGTGGATTTACACGGGCGGCATCGACCCGGCGCTGTGGGAGCCCATCACGGGCGTGCAGACGCTCAACTTCAAGCCCTATACGGTCGACCTGACGCCGTTCGCCCCCGTGCTTTCCAACGGCACGCCGCACACCGTCTCCGTCGGCGTATACAACGCGAACAACTCGTTCTCCGAAGTCGGCACGCTGCTGCTTTACCTCGACAAGAGCAGCAAGCAGGTCACGGGCGCGTTGACGGCAAATACTCTGGGCCCCGCGCCGGTGCCGCAGATCAGCGCGCAAGCCTTCACCGATGCAAGCGGGACCGCGCACGGCACATCCCTCGTCAGCTCCGTCCGGCACTTTACCCTGAGCGGCTACGCGGACACCTCGCAAGGCCGCATCACCACCAGCATCGACGAGGAAGTGAACTTCGCCAATTACCAGGTCATCAGCGTTAATTCAACCACGTTCACGCAGGACATCGCGCAAGCCAGCTCGGCGCAAACCAACATCAAGCAGCAAACCGGTGCTCTGATTCAGGAGACCGATCGCAATACCGTCTATCCATTCACACTGAACTACAGCTCCGTGCAAAACGCCGACAACTCAGGTTCGTTCTCCGCGCACTCGTACCAGCAGGATTTTGAGTTCACCAGCACGCTGCTGAACGGATTTGAGCTCTACTCGACCAGCGCGCAGGAGGAAGTTGCTTCCACCGACAGCTACAGCTTGAACACAAGCGGCGCGGTCACCGGGCGGACAACCAACAGCACAGCGGATTACCGGGCGAGGGATACACGCGGGCCTTGTTTCAGCCGAGCGCTCAGTTCCGAAAATCTTCAGCTCACAAGTGTTGTCGATGGAGCCAACTGCGGGGGCACCAACCTGCCTTAAACTGTGCCACGTCCGGCTCAAGCCCGGCGACAGCCGGGCTTTCTCATGCGGCCTGAAACGTCCTTTTCTTCCGCTTTGATGCGGCGATCTGAATCGAGCTTCCCCGTCCACCCGCCGCACACCTGCTCTGGAAAGTTCACGGCTGATGACGCCACAGCAAACCGCAGCCGCGCCCGTTCTTACCGAGCAAACAACTCTCATGACGGAAGATTTCGCAGGCGCACGGCGTACCGGCGGAGTGCCGTGCGAGGAGCCCAAAACCGGCGAACCCCGGCAGCCGGTCCATGCCAATTCGGTCCGCTCTGAGCGCGGAAGCCCCCGAGGTTTTCTCCAGGGCGCGGCGCTGATCGCCGGCCTTGCAAGCAACCCGCCCCGGTTTAGGACACCTTTTCCACCCTTCATTCGCTAAGCTGTAACAAAGTTCTGGGACGATGAAGCCGTTTGGGTCAAAACCCAAGCGCCCGCGGCGGGCAGCAGGCCGAGCGGTCCCACCTACTTTTGAGAGGCTTGATGAACATCCATTTGAAAGCGCTTGCGAGCTTTGTGCTCGCCTCGGCTGTTGCGGGCCAGGCGTACGCGGCCGATGCGCTCGCGGCCCCGGCGGAAGCTCCGGCGGCTAAGAAGCACGTGCGCGCACGCAAAAGCACCCGTCCCACGGTGCAGTCCCAGATTGAAGCTTTACGCAGCGACCTGACCACCCAAAAGACGCAAATCGACGCGCTCCAGCAGCAGCTACAAGCGCGCGACGCTCAGCTCGAGCAGGTGCAGGCTCAAGCGCAGCAGGCGGTGCAGCAGGCCACCGACCAAGCGCAGCAGGCGATTGCGGCCCAGCAATCGATCAATACCCAAAATCAGACCGCGGTTTCGGCGCTCCAAAGCTCGGTCACCGACCTCCAAGGCAACACCGCCTCGATCGCGACCACCATCCAGGCCGATCAAGCCGCGACCAAGAAGGCGATCGAAAACCCCGACTCGATTCACTTCAAGGGTGTCACGCTATCGCCGACCGGCTCGTTTATTGAGTTCGCGACGGTAAACCGGACCAGGGCGGAGGGGGCGGATATCAACACTCAGTTCACCGGCATTCCCTACACGGCCTCGGATAATGGGCAGCTGAGCGAGTTCTTCGCGACCGGCCGGCAGTCGCGCATCGCGCTGCTGGCGTCAAGCAAGTACGGAACCACGAACGTGTCCGGCTACTATGAGGCGGACTTCCTAAGCGCCGGCGCGACCTCAAACAACAACGAATCGAACAGCTACACGCTCCGGCAGCGCCAGTTGTGGGGGCAGGCGGCGTTCCACAGCGGGCTGACGGTGACCGGCGGCGCGCAGTGGACGCTCGCGACCGAAGACGGTCACGGCATCGACAACCGGACCGAGGTGCTGCCGCAGACCATCGATCCGCAGTACCAGGTGGGCTTTATCTGGGCCAGGCAGCCGGGATTCCGCGTGACCTACCGGGTTTCACCGCGGACCGTGTTCGGGATTTCGGCGGAGCAGGCGCAGCTGCTGGCGCCGTCCTGCGTGGCATCAGCTGGGGCATTCTGCGCCATCAACTATCTGGCCGGGCAGTCCGGCAACTCGGGCGGACTATACAACGGCGCGGGTGTACCGATCGGGGTTTCGGTAGGCGGCACGACCGGAATCACTCAAACACCACAGGACGTCATCGACGGCGCGCTCGCGAACTACAGCTATAACGTCGCGCCTGACCTTTTGGCCAAGGTCGCCATCGACCTCAAGAACACGCACATCGAGGCATTCGGCATCGAGCGCGAGTTCCGTAACCGGGTGTACCCGAATGTCAGCTCCCAGACCGGTCGCATCCTCAATGCAAGTGCGCCCGGAGGCGCGGGCTTTGGAGCATATAACGACACGGCGATCGGTGGCGGCGCGGGCGGCAGTATCCGCCAGTTCATCCTGGCGAAAAGGATCGACTTCGGCGTCAAGGGCCAGTACGGTGAGGGTACGAGCCGCTACGCGACCTCGCAGCTGCCGGACGTGACGACGCGGCCCGACGGGCAGTTCGCGCCGCTGCACAACTTCTCGGCGCTGGCGTTCACGGATATTAACGTAACCCCGCGGCTTTCAGTATACGGCTACTACGGCACGGATTACGTCTTCCGCAGTGTCTTCAACGTGGGTACGGGGCAGTCGGGCTATGGCTCCCATCTGCTCTCGACTGCCGCGTGCGGCATTGAGCCTGCACCGGGCACGACCACGGCGGGTTCGACCAGCACTGGCCCGACGACCGGCTTCTCGCCGATCGCGGTGACCTGCCCGGTTCAGAACAAGGACATCCGCGAAGGGACCTTCGGGGAGTGGTACGACTTTTACAGGGGCCCCGGCGGGCGTCTGCGTCAGGGCTTTCAATACTCCTGGATCGAGCGCAACACCTACACCGGGCTGAACGGTCGCATCCCATCCACGCCGACCGCGATCGACAACCTCTTTGAGACTTCGCTACGGTACTTCCTGCCGTAAACAGGTTTGCTCCAAGAAAAGGCGCTCCCATGCGGGAGCGCCTTTTCTTATTGCCGCACGATCGCGTTTTCCTGCTTGGTCGGCGCGCGATACACCTGCTTGGGCGTGGGCAGCTCCGCCACGTCCCACCCGCCGCCGAGCGCCTGCACCAGCTGCACGGCTGAGGTCATCACGGCGATCTGCGTGGTGTACAGGGTTTGCTGGTCGGCCAGCAGCGTGTTCTGCGCGGTGACCACATTCAGAAATGGGTCGAGGCCGGTCCGGTAGCGGTCGAGCGCGAGATTGAGGTACTCCTGCGCGGAGGCGGTCGCCTGCTTCTGCTTGGCGATCTCCTCGGAGTCGATCCGCACGGTCGCCAGGTAATCCTCGACCTGCTGGAATGCCGTGAGCACGGTTTGCTGGTAGGCCGCGACATCGGCGTTATAGGTCGCAATCGCCTGGTGCACCGTGGACCGGCGCAGACCGGCGTCGAAGACGGGCTGTGAGAAGGTAGGTCCGGCGGACCAGAACCGGCTCGGGTAGTCGAACCAATGGCGGAAGGTGGAGCTTTCAAAGCCGCCCGTGGCGGACAACGTGAGCTGCGGGAAGTAGGCCGCGGTCGCGATGCCGACAGCCGCATTCGCCGAGGCCATGGTGCGCTCGGCCGCCGCGACATCCGGACGCCGCTCTAGCAGCTGCGACGGCACGCCGATGGGAATGGGCGGGGGCCCGGTTTCCATGGGGTGCACGGGCATGTGGAACTCGGTCGCGGGCTTGCCGATGAGCGCCGCGATGGCGTGCTCGTAGGTCGCGCGCGGGCCGGCAATGGCAATGGCCTGCGCCTGCGCGCTTTGGAGCGTGGTCTGCGCCTGCACCAGTGCTTGGCGGTCGGCGATGCCGGTCTCATATTGCGCCTGGGTCAGGTTGAGCGAGTCCTGATCGGCCTTGACGATGCCGTTGACCACGGCCTGGAGCGCGTCCTCGCCATGGATTTCAAAGTACGCTTCCGCAAGCGCGGACTCTTCGGTCAGCCGTTGCAGCTCCAGGTCGGCGGCCGACACCTGCGCTTGATATTCGTCTTGGAGGATCGTACTGCGGATACGCCCCCATAGGTCGGGCTGCCAGGTCAGCGAAAGCGGCGCGTTCCAAAGCGTGCTCTGCGTGCCGGAGTTGGTCACAATGGTGGTGTTGCCGTTGGAGTTGTTGATGCCCGAACCGGTCACGGAGCTCGCGTTGCGCAGATTGCCGGACGAGCGGGAACGGTTGAACGAGGGTCCGATCGTCGCGGCTGGAAACAGCTGCGCCCTGGCCTCACGGATCAGATCGCGTGCCGAAAGGAAAAGTTGGAACTGCTGCTTGATGGTCTGGTTGTCGAGCTCCAGCTGCTCCTCAAGCGCGTTCAGCTCAGGCTCGTGAAACACCTCCCACCACTTGCCGCGCAGCATGGCGTCCGCGGGCTCCGCCGGTTTCCACACGCTGCCGTCGTCGGCGACCGAGGCGGCATTGGTGTAATTGGCGTAAGCGTACCCCGGCGCGGCCGGCGCGATAGCGGCCGGCCGCACGTAGGGAGGGCCGACC
>CAXTUV010000234.1:0-5513 GCA_964247445.1 uncultured Acidobacteriaceae bacterium
GAGATACAGCGAGCGGAACACCAGCACCATGCCGCCCCAGGGCAGCAGGCCCGCGGCGCGCCCGGCCAGGATTGCTTGCGCGACGACCGCTGCCGCCGTCAGCAGGGCGAGCGTGCGGAACCGGGAAAGCGGAAACGTAAGTACTCCGAGCACCCGCCCCGCGCGGTTGAGAAACCCTTGCGCCCCTCGGCGGACGTGGACCGGGACGGGTGCCGGCTGGAGCCCCGCGTAGGGCAGGGCAGCGATCGAAGGAACGGGCTTGAGCCGTATGCCGAGCGGCCGAACGGCTTTCGCGAGCGAGTTGTGGAGGTTGCCGCCCGCCTGAAAATCAATATCCGGGGCGGGCGACATCGTCCAAGCGGCAACAAGAAACAGCGGTGCCGCAACCGCGAGCGCGCTCCCGTAGCTGAGAGCTTTTCCCATTTTGGGAACGGCAGCATTTAGTTTCGCTTTTTCTTCTTGCAGGCTCGTCTGGCCCGTGCGACGGTAGGGCATGCAAGCAGTTGCCAACAAGCCGGCTCCCAGCAAAACACCGTGAACGCTGAGGTTGGCAAGGAGGCCGGTCAGCACGCCTAAGGTCCTCGGCCGCTTTGCTTTACCGCGAACAACAGCGGCAGCGGGAAAAGCTAAAATCGCGAACAAACAATAGGACCGAGCAATGATCCCGTCCTGAAAGAACAGAAAGAAAGTGAACGGAAGGAGAAGCCGAAGCCGCCGGGGAAACGGTGCATACAGGAGAACCACGGCAATAGCGGCAGCTTGAGCAGATGCAGCCGCATATCGCGCGCCCGTGAAGGAGATGTGCGCAGTCTGGAGCAGCTTGAGCACCGCATGCCACAACCCGCCCGTGCCCTCATAGTGCAGTGCACGGAGAAATAAGACGCTCCAGGAGCTTTCCTGAGCAAGCATCCAGGCTTGCGACTCATCCGCCCAAGGCACATGGAGATGGACCGCGTATGCGGCCAATCCGCACCAAAGGGCGAGGCAGGTCGACTCAGGCCAAGCCCATTGCGGTTTCTCAGGAGGGAAGCCGAAGTTCTTTGACAAAATAATGGTTCCGAAGCGGCTGATCTCTCACCGGACGTTACAAGAGCGCTTTCTCGACAGGCTCTCCCTTAACTCTGTTATGTCTTCCTGAGCAGCATCACCAGCACCCGCCCGTCTGTTTGAAAGGAGCCGCCGGTCGCGGTCTTCGCGCCGCTCACTGGATCTGGCGGAGTGACATACCCGGCAGCCGCGAGAGCCCCTGCCGCGGCGAAGCTTTGCTCAATGAAATCCCGCTCCGTATCGATGTTCGGGTCGATGTGGTGCGTGATGCCGTTGTTGCGCTGGTCGCGCTCAATTCCATTATCGTGCGTGGCCGAGCCGACCCAGAGCGGCTGGCCGCCCACCATCATGCCGGAGTTCCACACCCGGAGATGGTGCCGCGTCAGCGCGACTGTGACCGGGTCCGCGCGGGCGTAGGAAAGGTCCTGCGGCCGCTTATACAGGTAAAGTGTGCTCATCGGCAGCTCGGTATAAGCCTGCTTCGACAGCGTCGCGAGCAACCCATGGAGCACGGCATCATTGTCCGAGCGATCAACCGCGACCCATCCCGCGGCGGTAAATGCCTTTTTCACATCGGCTTCCGAGCCAACAATGGCATAGTTCACCACGTCACCGGGGTCGCCCTGCTGGTCGCTGACGCGACGCGGCACAGAGTCCAGCAGGCCGGCAGGCAGCATGGTTTCGAGGTTGACCGGCGTCGAAGGGGTTTTAGCTTCCGCGGCTTTGGTCAGCTTTACTGTCGCTTTGAAGTCGCCCGATGCGTTGAGCGCGGTACCTGTGTTCACCGCCAGAAATAACTCGCCCCCGGCGGAGATGTCCTGATTCTGCTCGCCTCCGATGGCAAACGGCACAGCCGCCTGATCCGAACCGATGCGCGCGACCAGAGCCCCGGCATTCGCATTGGCTGCCGGGAAGGTACGCAGAAGATCCTTCCACCCCTTTGCCACACCCTCGGGCCCGCTTGTACGTCCGTCCGACAAGGTCAGGGTGCCGGTCGCTGTGACGGAAAGATGATCCCCGGGAGCCACGGCAAAGCCCGCATCGGTCCACGCGCCCGAGCCGGGAACGGTTACGGTGTAGCTGCCCTTGCGGGAAGCCAGCGAAGCATTTGTGGGAACCGAAAGCGGGATCGCCGTGAATCTAGCAGCCGCCGGAGCGGTTTGAGGCTGGGCAGACGCAAGGGGAAGAGAAAGCAGCGCAAGTGCGGCAAAGCGAAGCATTGTGCATTACTCAGATGCAAAGCCGCCGACCGGTATTCCGTGCAAAGGAAAGGTTTGTCTTGTTCCACTAGGGGCCAAGGTCCAAAGCAGAAGGCGCGACAAGCGGCAGTCACGGCTTTCCCGAGCGCGCACGGCCACGTCAGAACGCTTCCCGCGCCCCGCTTCATCAAGGAGTGTCCGCTGTTTATACCGATTCAGAACCGCCGGGCGGCGTCGCGGGCGCGCTCTGCGCGTTTGACAGTACGGAATGCGAACACCACAAAGCGAACGGGAGGAGCAAAAGGCGAAGCAGAATGTGCATGAGGCACCTCTTCACACCGATACAAAAAGAGGGAACCCTGCACAATACGCTTGTCAAGCAGTAAAAAAGCACAGGGCGGAAGCATCGCTGCTCTCGCCCTGCAACTCACAGTGACAGAAGGGATTAGGTGCCTTCCGACCAGCCGGCCAGGTAGGCTTCCTGCTCCGGCGTCAGCACGTCAATGTCCACTTCCATGGACGCGAGCTTGAGCTTAGCAACCCGTTTATCGAGATGTTCCGGTACCGGGAACACATCCTTGGGCAGGTTGGCGTGCTCCTCAACCATGTACTGCGCGGCCATTGCCTGGTTCGCGAAGCTCATATCCATCACGCTCGCCGGGTGGCCTTCCGCGGCGGCCAGGTTGATCAATCGTCCCTCGCCCAGGATGCTGATCTTGCGGCCGTCGGAAAGGATGTACTCCTCGACGAACGTCCGCGGCACGCGCTTCTCCGTCGCCAGGCTTTCGAGCGCCGGAATATCAATCTCGACGTTGAAGTGGCCGGAGTTCGCCACCAGCGCGCCGGTCCGCATCGACTCGAAGTGCTCCTTGCGGATCACCGACTTGTTGCCGGTCAAGGTCACGAAGATGTCGCCCACCTTGGCCGCCTCGTCCATCGTCATGACCTGGAAGCCGTCCATCACCGCTTCGAGCGCCTTGGTCGGGTCGATCTCGGTCACGATCACATGCGACCCCATGCCGCGCGCCCGCAGCGCTAAGCCGCGCCCGCACCAGCCATAGCCGGCCACCACGAACCGCGAACCCGCGAGCAGCGCGTTGGTGCAGCGGATGATGCCGTCGATGGTCGACTGCCCCGTACCGTACCGGTTGTCAAACATGTGCTTGGTCAGCGCGTCATTCACCGCGACCACCGGGTAGCGCAGCACGCCTTCCTTGGCCATGGCGCGCAAACGGATCACGCCGGTTGTTGTCTCTTCGGTGCCCGCGATCACTTCCGCAAGCACATCCTGGCGCTTGGTGTGCAGCAGCGTGACCAGGTCGCAGCCGTCATCCATGGTGAACTGCGGCTTGTGCTCGAGTGTGGCTTGGAGGTGCCGGTAGTAGCCCTCGTTGTCGATGCCCTTGATCGCGAAGGTCTTGATGCCGTATTCGGCAACCAGCGCGGCCGCGGTTTCGTCCTGGGTCGAGAGCGGGTTGGACGCGCACAGCGCGATGTCCGCGCCGCCGTCACGCAGCGCGAGCATCAGGTTCGCGGTCTCGGTGGTGACGTGGAGGCAGGCCGCGATACGCAGGCCCTTGAGCGGCTGGTTGCGCGCGAACTCCTCGCGAATCTGCGCGAGCACGGGCATGGACTGCGCCGCCCACTCAATACGCTTGCGACCTTCGGCGGCAAGCGCAAGGTCGCGCACGTCGTGCGGAATGCTCGTGTGATCCTGAATTTCAGTTTCGGTAGGAACTGGGGCTGTAATGGTCGCCATGTCGAAATGGGCGGCTCAGCCCCGAGAGCGCGGGCCGGCCTGCTATTCTCCTTGGACTTAGGGTAGCATTGGACATCCCATGCCGGAAGCGCGGAGGCGAGGTAATTTTAGTGGCCGGATTTAAGCCATTCGTTCTCGCGATTTGAGAAGAATCTGTCTGAACGACAGTTCAATGACGCTACCTTACCTCGACAACATGTACACGTCGATTCCGCTCCACCGACATGCAACCGGTTCGCCATCTCGGGTACTCGGCTCAAATGGGCCCGAGTGTTGGATGTGGCTCTTGAGGGACGTGGCACTTAACAAGGGGTCCGGAGACTCCACGACCTGCAGATCGGTTAAATAGCCATCCTTTCCAATCGTTCCCTCCATGAAGACTGCCCCTTCAACATCGCGCCTTCTTGCGTCCAATGGGTACAAGTCTGGGTAATGCTCGAGAATTGGGTTCTTCGCAGATAGCATGGCATAGCCTCCGACACATGCGGCTGGACGCCAGGTTTTCGGCGAGTTCATCGCAAACACATACCCATTGTCAGCCTGCATCTCTTCAAGCGCGACCACATGCAGCTTCAGCAAAGAATGATGGTTGACAGAGATCACTGCTTCAGCAGGAATAAGTCGATTTTGAAAGTTGATTTTTCTACCATAACGCGTGCTGACGAAGTGGTACACACTTGTGTTCAGTTCAAGGGAGCTATCGACAGGACAATACCCCTCAGCTAGGAGTTGCGATTCGCGGTTCAGGGAAATGCAGTCGGGCGCGTTTACCTCGTCAGCGGGACGTATAAATCGCGCTGAAAGAAGATTTCCGAAGTCCTTGCCGTGGATCGATCTAGTAAATGGATACAGCAGCTTATTAGCAATGAGCGCTTCAGGCCAAGGCAGCGCGTCGCCCTCAAGATTCGGCTCTCCGCTCCCTTTATCGCCCACATACAGCAACGCGGGCCAGCCCTCATATACGAAACCGCCGTTTAGGCGGTATTCACTTCCCGTGTAGTGGCTGCCCGTATAAGTGCGGCGCCATAGGTCGCGCCCTGCCCACCACTCCTCGAAGGTACCGGCGGCTGCTATCTTCTCAGCCCTATCATAAATTTCATACGTCGCTTTCAGATGCCAAGGCTTAAGAGTATCGCCGCCGCCGAAGCCGTTTAACAGCTGCATCTTCGCAAGCACCGTACCGGCCTCATCGACCTGCGAAGCAAGAGTTTGGGCACTTACTGCCGCAAGCGCCGAGAGAACCGTAAGCAGCAAAGCGAGTTGTCCGGACAAGACCATGGTGTTTACGAATGAGTATCGACCGGTATCAGCGAGCTTGGCAAGAGCATCCGATTGGAATCCTTCTACTATGCCTCACGGAACAAGGTGCGCTCCGCTGCCAACAATTTTTCCTTCCTATCCAACCCCCACCGATACCCGGTGAGCGACCCGGATTTGCCCACGACCCGATGGCACGGGACTGCGATGGCGAGCGGGTTGACCGCGCAGGCGCGGGCTACGGCGCGGGC
>CAXTUV010000235.1:0-5492 GCA_964247445.1 uncultured Acidobacteriaceae bacterium
CTCTTATGCCGTCTGTCGCACAGCCCCAAGACACTACTCATGGGATCCGATTCACACGTTCGGCCAATCTGAATGACCGGGCTACGCGGGAACGATTGAGCCAATCAGCCGTGGACGGCTTTATGCGCATCACTGAGCATTGGGGGCTTTTACGCGAAGAGAAGTGTGGGCTGTTTGGCGGCTTGCAGCCATCTACGCTTCACAGGTTGCGGACGGCAGCGGGAACACGCACTTTCGATGAGTTGACCCGTGTGTCTTACCTGGTCGGCATCTACAAAGCCTTGCACATCATTTTCCCGCCCGACTTGGCGGACAAATGGATCACAAGACCGAACGACAACCCAATGTTTCGGGGAAGCCGGCCGGTCGACTATCTTCTAGAGGCAGGCATTCCAGGATTTCAGCAAGTTCGGTCGCTGCTGGATGGGTATCGGGGGGGCATGTAGTGCCGCCTGCCGCGCATGTTGCGTTGCGCGATATCAGACAGAAAGATACCGTTAGGCTGGTCTCAACGGCATACACCGAAACTCACGAAACCGTTCTCCGCACTCTTGAGTTGCCGGACGAGGTACTTGACGAGCTGGCAGAGCTGGATGGAGCCACAAATGAGCGGATGGAAGCCGAACAGGGACGCCGAGCAGGAATAACCATTCAGGAGCTGGTGTTTGGGGTGCCGGAAGCAGTCATCATCAACGCCGCATTTTGCCATGCAAACAGCGGCGCCCGTTTTCACAATGCCCACCGCGGGGCGTGGTATGCAGGCTTTGAGGAAGCTACAGCGATTGAAGAAGTGAAATACCACCGCCTGAAAGCTCTCCGCGACACAAGAGCAAAGGGAGAATACCTCTTTCCTTTCCGGGCTTTTCTAGCCGATTTTGCTGGCGAGTTCAATCAGCTCGCGATCCACGATTCGGAGTATCTGGCGGCTGAACCGGTGCCGGCATGCTATGTGAAGTCGCAAGAGCTTGCAGAAGCGCTCTTGAACCAAGGATCCGCAGGCATCGTGTATCCAAGCGTACGGCGCATGGGTGGCTGGGCCATCGCTTGCTTTCGCCCGGCTATGGTCTCCCACGTCCGAAGAGGCGAGCAAATCTTTGTCGATATAGAACTGTGACTTCTCAGAATGAACAATCGTATGTAAGCATTCGCTACTTAAACCAGCATCACAAACGTACGCGAATGACAGCTTGATTTTGACAGTGCGTTTTGATTCAGCTCTTGCTTCCTGGAGCTGATGAAATCCAGGATTTCCGGAGCGCTTCATGAACGGTCGTTTATGACGGATAAGCGACCTTACATCAAATGCGTCATGCCCGGGCTGACCGAGAGCGTGGACATTGCCGGGCCGTGTACCACATGTCCCCGCAAGAGCGATTACGGCCGCTTAATCTAGGCCTTCGTTCCGCTACTTTTCGCGTCCTAGTTGAAAGCGCACTGGAACGCTCCCCCTTACAACTTTGTTTTCGGCGGGGTAGGCGACATGGTCGGCAGTGGAGTGAAACGCGCAGGTTTGGATGCGGCGCTGGCTGTGATCTTGGGTATGCTGGCACTCGGCCAGGGCGGGGACGATGAGCTAGAGCAGGGCAGGCACTAGGCCTTAGGCATGATAGAACGCTTAAGTCAGCAGCATATACCAATGACGCGTTTATCGACTTCGTACGATCACACTACAGCCTGCACAGTTTTTATCGTTTTCTCTCCCTTATCTCTCGTTCAGTTAGCCCAAATGGTCCCTTTGGATCAAGAGCTTGTACGCGCTCTAGTCGTCAACTAGTATAAAAATCCAACGTGACTGTGGCTTGCGTGTAGACGGCATTCTTGTAGGTTCCGGATACGGGGATGCTCGCGGTCGCTCCCGAATCAAACTGAATAACTAGTGTTCCTGTATAACCCAAAGTTAAGCTACCCAAACCGCTCGTTGCCGTGCAACGAACACCTTGATTCGCCGCGAGAGTACCGCTGCGATCGTAATCGACTGTGATTGTCGTTCGCTGCTCGGTTGTATTTGAAGTCGTAGAGCTCGTCTGCCATCCCGCCGAAACCTTAGTACCTATTCCGAATACTTCGGCGCTGACGGAGACATTTACGAACCACTCTGTAGTTTTGGAGTCGGTCCACGAGTTTACGTTCTCGTAAGAAATAGAGTCCTCAAACTTCCAGTCATTCGCAGCGCTTGCTGGTGGGTAATCGGCATAACCGACCACAACAGTGTTAATGCCAGTCATACTGCCAACCGGGGGAGCGTTCGTGTACGTAATATTATTAAGCACGACGCTAGCAACATTGTCCAAGAACATTAATCCTAGATTGTCGATATCTGAACCTGAATTACCTAGGAATCCTGCCAGAATGCCAGCTCCGAGTGGCGGTGCGTATGCGTTCTGACCCGATACGTTGCTCTTTCCTGCAGAGAAAGTTTGAGCGGTGGTCGTGATTTCAATCCGTCCAAATCGTGTTCCGATCCCGTTTCCATACATTACCAACTTTGTAACGATCTCACCCGGGCTGAGAGTCATTCCAGCATAGGTTCCGGTGTTGATGGATCCGGTCTGGTCTGTGCTGCCGTCGCTGTACGTTATGCGAATCCCGCGCATGTACGCTCCCGTGTCGGACCATGTTTCAAACTTCACGGGAATCGCCCCAGAAGCGATCTTGCAGAATTGAAAAGAGCTGCCTCCATTGCCGCCGATCGTCCAGATGGGCGCAAAGCTAATGTTAGAGTCTGCGAAACCGCTGGCCTCTTTTGATTGAGAAGACTGCTTTTGTAGCTCTGTCATATTCCCCTCTCGTGGAGCGAGAGCAGTGTACCCCAAATAGGTTCTCGCCGAGGCCTTCATAGAAATGGTCGCCGCTTACGAGGCAGTTCGACCCTTGACGGAAGAGGAGCGCCGCCACCTTCATGACGCGCTCAAGCTCGTCTTTCTGATGAGCGTTTCGTGGTTCATCGACAGCCCGGAGCATTCCGCGCCGGATCGGAGGGGAGTCGCTTACCTGGACGCCTTGGGCATCGCATGCGCTAATTGCTTCGCCAGCGTGCTCTTTCCCGATGCGCCGGGACCATCGACGCCCACAAAGGCACGCGGCAGACCTGCCGCCCGGTCCATCACTTGCATGGCGAGTCGTCCTACATCGACGATCTCGACATGCGAAGAGCGCATAGGTAAAAGGATAAACAAGCTTGGCCTCACTTAGCTGCGCTATGCTGGCTCATCCGGTACCGCTGGAGGCTCCCCCATGGAAAGCAAAGACCTAAAGCTCACTGATCTGTGGCGCTCCGGCAACCGTGCGGCCGCATTTGGCGGCCCGGCAGCCCGCGAGTCGGCGCACGGGCAGGAAGCGAGCCCCGGGCACAGCCTGCTCACGGACCTGCTCGATGTACTCAAGCAGGCGCGGAACCCTGGGGAGTACGCGGCCGGCTTCCGGGCGCGCCTGGCGGAGATCCCGGCAGCGGAAGACGCGCACCCGAGCCGGCGCGCGGGCTGGGAGGATGCGGATACGGAGCTGCTCGAAGAGGCCCGGCACCGGCAATGGCTCACAGAGGGCAGGGAAGACGGCTATCTCGGAACGCGCCGCCTGCTCTATGACGCCGGGCACACAGCGCGGGAAAACGGGGTGCTCTTTGACGAGGGGCGCACCGAGCCATGGAAAGCCGGATGGGTCGCGGCCGACATCCTGATCGGCCCGGAGCCCGCGTTCTAGCGCCATGGTTTTCAGACCTGTCAGCTTCGCTCATCTGTACACCTCCGTGCTGGGCTTGGGAGTTGTGTGCGTCTCCGGTCGGCTTGTGCAATTCGCGAGCGGCGTACCCATTGAGCAGTACAGCCCTGTGCTCGGCAGCCTGCTCCATCTGGTCACCTTCGGTGCCGGAGCCGCGGCGCTGCTGCTGCTCGCCGCAACGCTCGCCCTGCAAGGGCTGGAGCACAGGCGGTTCAAGGGGCTACACAGGTACATGAAAAAGCAGATGGAAGCCGGAGCCGGCAACGAGCTTGCGGTCGAACGCACCCGCCAGCGCATGCACTTGGAGGTAGCGCGGTCGGGAGGGTACCTGCGCTGGCTTCTCGGCCGGAGCGGGATGTAAACCCATGAAGAAACTGGTTCAGCGAAGGATGCACTGTCCATGCGGGCGCTTGAAGATCATTGCGCACGGCCTGTGCGCGGTCTGTTACACGCTTAAGCGGCAGGACCGGGAGGACTTCGGCGGCCTACGCGAGGCAGTGCTCGCGCGCGACGGCTACCTATGCCGGGTCTGCGCGGAGCTGCCGGAAGCGCACCGCCTGTGCGCCGGGCAGCCGCCATCGGTTCACCACCGGGTGCCGGGTGTGTCCAAGCTGGAGCTGATGATTACGCTCTGCGCCGCGCACCACGCGATGGTGACCCGGACCCTGTTCCATGACAAGGGCTGGACGGCATTGCTAACCCTGCTCTGGCGCGAGCAACACCCAGAGGCACATGAGCAGTTGCGGATAGGTTTCAAAGTACTTGTTCCTGCCCCGCTCCCAGCATCTCTGTTTCAAAAAAAGTTCGATGAATAGGTCAGACAGGAGTGCTATCAAGATAGCTGGCTGGCTTGTGATTCTCGCCTGGGCACCCTACGGAACTTTATACGCCGGGCATGGTCCAAAGTGGTGTCGCTGGCTTAACTGGTTGCTCCGGCTTTTCTTCAGCTTGGTGGCTTATCAGGTAGTGAAGTGGTGGTGGTACCGGCGTAATCGAAAAACGGATGTCAGCTTATGGCGATGGCTAGAATTGTGGATGCTTTCAGGGGGCTAAGTTTAAATTTTTCATCTCACCTTAGAAGGCGAGATACTTCTTCCTCTTAAAGGAGAGCAAGTCATGGAAATGTCGGTCCGTGGAAAGCCCGGAAAAGAAAACCACCCTTTCCCGTCCTTCCTACCGCCCTTGGAAGCCCGACGATAGCGCCCGCCGTGCTTCCACATTCCCATGGCCACGGCTGCTGCTGGTCCTCTTTTTAAGTCCCGAATACTTGAGCCAGGAGTGCGTCCCCGCTGCTACGAGATCCACTTGTCCGGTGTCCACTGACGGCGTTCAATTTCAGCGTCCAAGATGTGCTGCGGAATCTTTTCGACTTCGATGCGAAGAGCGGTGCGGCGCTCTTGTTCGGCTCTGAGGACGCGCACCGGCACCTCTGCGAGAAGAGCGGGCCAATCTGTAGGGGCTTTGCGAGACTTCTTGGCTGGGCTTTCCCGTGCCGACCCAGCTTTGCGGACGGAAATGGCTGCCTTCACTGCCTTCTTTCTTGTTGCTGTCGCCATGGTCTTCTCCTTGGGGATGTTGTCGTTAGCTTCGAAAGTCAAAGGCGGGGGCCGGAGGTCGCATCCGCCTGCGGCTCCAGCGTCGGCTTCCTGGCTACTCCCGGCACCACCTGCCGCCCGTTCCTGAGCATGACGGTCACCTCCAGCGGTGCAGCGGTGCGGAACTGCAGCAGTTGCTCGGGCTTGAGGTCGATCTCCTTGCCGCGCGTGACTGCGTTC
>CAXTUV010000236.1:0-1489 GCA_964247445.1 uncultured Acidobacteriaceae bacterium
AGGTGGAAGCCTAGCTGGAGTTTGGTGAAGACGGGGCCGGGCATAAGGGCAAGGGTAGAGGGGTGCGGGGGGGAGGGTAAAGGGAAACGCGGCTGGGCGCATCCATTTGCATACATGAAGCTCACTGTCAGCCGCCTGCTTTGCTTTGCTGTTCTATACGCCGCAGTATCCGCAGCCGCCCAGGAGTACATCCCGCCCAGCCGGCCCGTGCCCACCGGCAAAGCGCCGGGCATGCGCGCGAAGCTGCTCCGGAACACGCCGGATGAGCAGGTGTATGCGATCGTCTTCGCGCCGGGCGATGAGGCTTTCAGCGGGCTTACCGACTTCGCCGTCGCCCACCACATCGGCGATGGGCACTTCACAGCCATCGGCGCGAGCCGGGGCGCGCTGCTGGCTTGGTTTGACTTGGGCCGCAAGCAGTATCGGGCGATCCCCGTCCAGGGCCAAACCGAGGTACTGGCCATGACCGGCGACATCGCACTCCATGGCGGCAAGCCGGTCGTCCACACCCATGCGGTGCTGGGCCGCCCGGACGGCTCGACCGTCGGCGGCCATGTTTTTGAGCTCCATGTCGACCCGACGCTGGAGGTCTTCCTGACGGTCGACGCCGCGCCGCTCGCCAAAAAGCCCGATGCGCGCACCGGGCTTTTGCTGATCGACCCCGCGGAGTGAAGCCTACCGGTCCGGCACCGCGGGCGGGCAGCGGTTCGCATTCGTGTGCTGGTGCCAGTAGGGGTAGGGCTTCGGCGTTTGACTCGCGCGGTCGAGCTTCGCGACCTGCTCTTCCGAGAGCTTCCAGCCGACAGCGCCTAGATTGGCCCGGAGCTGCTCCTCGTTGCGCGCGCCGAAGATCAGGGTGGAGACGGTCGGGCGGGTCAGCAGCCAGGCCAGCGCGACCTGCGGCACGGTCTTCTCGGTTTCTTTCGCGACTTCGTCCAGCGCGTCCACCACACGGTATAGGTACTCGTCTTCGACCACTGGACCGCCCTGGTCGCCGCCCTGACCGATGCGTGAGTCCGCCGGAGGCGGCTGCCCCCGGCGGATGCGTCCCGTCAGACGTCCCCACCCGAGCGGGCTCCACACCAGCGCGCCCACGCCCTGATCCAAGCCAACCGGCATCAGCTCCCACTCGTAATCGCGGCCCGAAAGCGCGTAGTAAACCTGGTGGCCCACATAACGCTGCCAGCCGTAGCGGGAACTGACGGCGAGCGACTTCATCAGGTGCCAGCCGGAAAAGTTAGACGCGGCCAGGTAGCGGACCTTACCTTGCTTGACCAGCGTGTCGAGCGTTTCCAGAGTCTCCTCAACCGGGGGGAGCGCGTCAAGCCGTGCATATGGTAGATGTCGATGTAGTCGGTCTTGAGCCGGCGCAGGCTTTGGTGGCACTGGTCCAGGATGTGGTGCCGGGAAGAGCCGAGATCGTTCGGCCCCGGTCCCATGGGAAAAGTGCTCTTGGTCGAGAGAAGAATCTCGTGGCGACGGCCCGCGA
>CAXTUV010000236.1:1503-5492 GCA_964247445.1 uncultured Acidobacteriaceae bacterium
TACCCTTTGAGTACACGTCGGCGGTGTCGAAAAGGTTGGCTCCGGCTTCCAGGCAGATGTCGACCAGCCGCTTGGCTTCGTCGACCTGTGTCGACCCCCACCGTTTGAAGAACTCCGAGCCGCCGCCGAAGGTGCCCGCGCCGAGCGAAAGAACCGGGACCTTGAGCCCGGAAGCGCCGAGAAATCTGTATTCCATAGTCTTGGAGATGCGCTCAAGGCTTCAGGTGCGGCCTGCGAAAGGCGTACACCACGGCCAGAAGCGGCGGCGCGAGCAGCACACCCCAGAATGGGATAATGACCCCCAGCGCTATCGGCGCGAAGATGGAAGCCCAGATGGGCACGCGCGTGACCCGGTGCAGCAGAAGCGGCTGGATGAGCAGCTGATCGAGCACCACGATGACGGCGTAGAGACCCAGAACCAGCGCCAGGCGGTACAGGTCGTGGCCGGACACCGCGACCGCGAGCACCGGGCTGATAACCGCGATGACCCCGCCGAAGTGCGGAACATAGGAAGCAATCGCCGCAATCAACGCCCACAAGGGCGCGAGCGGGATGTGGAGCAGCGCGAGCCCCACCCACCACAGCAGCCCCACGCACAGAGCCTCCAGCGTCGCGGCGCGCCACCAGTTCGCGAGCGCTGAGCCGGCCGTGGCAAGCGCGCCGGCGCGGTCGCCAGGTTGGGGTCCGGGCAGTGCGGACGATGGCATGCCGTCTAGGAGGCCGGTTGAGCCCGAAAAGGATGCTGCCCTGCTCCAAGGGGCTCTCACCGTGAGCGCTTCCACCGCAGCGGCGTGGGAAAGAACGGAGTTTGTGAAATGGGCGGGACCGCTTGTAGGCTGAGGCCATGAAGTTCGGCGTTCTCCAATTTCCAGGCTCCAACTGCGACCACGACACGGCCCACGTGCTCCAAGCCATCGCCAAGGTCGAAACCGTGATGCTTTGGCATGACGCTGCCTCGCTCGGGGGTGTGGATGCGGTGCTGGTTCCGGGCGGCTTCGCCTATGGCGACTACCTCCGCACCGGCGCGATTGCGAAATTCTCGCCGGTCATGGGCGAGGTGAAGCGCTTCGCCGAGGCGGGCGGCCCGGTGCTGGGGATCTGCAACGGCTTCCAAATCCTTTGCGAAGCGGGCCTGCTGCCCGGGGCACTGCTGCGCAACCGCGGCTTGCGCTACGTGTGCCGGCAGGTATGGCTCCGGACGGAAACCGTGAACAGCCCGTTTACGCATCGGCTCAAAACGGGACAGGTTCTCAAGGTCCCCCTCGGCCACATGGAAGGCAATTACTTTTGCGACCCGGACACGCTTACACTCTTGGAGCGGAACAACCGCATCGCGTTTCGCTATGCGGAGCAGAACGGCGCGATCACGGACGCGGCCAATCCGAATGGGTCGCTCGGCAATATCGCCGGAATCCTGAATGCCGGCCGCAACGTTCTGGGTATGATGCCGCACCCGGACCGGTCTTCCGAAGCGCTGCTCGGCTCCGCGGACGGCTTCGGCATTTTTCAATCGCTGGTGGACTCGCTTGCAATCGATCGAGTCTCCTGAGAGGATGGTGAGTTCATGGTCGACTTGCACCACCATCTGCTGCCGGGGCTCGACGACGGTTCGCCCGACATGGCAACCTCCGTCAAGATGGTGGATATGGCGGCGCGCGACGGCATTACCCACATTGTCTGCACCCCGCATGCCAACGACCGCTACTTCTACCATCGTGAGAAAAACGAGCGGTTGCTCGATGAGCTGCGCGGGCGCACGGACGGCAAGGTGACCTTGGGGCTCGGATGCGACTTCCACTTGTCTTACGACAATATCCAGGAAGCGCTCGACGCGCCCGGACGCTACTCGATCAACGGCAAAAAATATCTCCTGGTTGAGTTTCCCGACACTCTCATCCCGGAAAGCGCGGACGACAGCCTGTACGAACTGCTGGTGTCCAAGCAGCGGCCCATCATCACTCACCCGGAGCGCAATCCAGTTATCCAGCGCCATCCGGAGCGCTTGGCCGCCTGGGTGCGCGAGGGCGCGCTGGTACAGGTGACCGCATCCAGCTTCCACGGGCGCTTCGGACGCACGGCCCAAGCGACAGCCGAAGACTATATGAGGCGCGACTGGGTCCACTTCCTGGCGACCGATGCGCACAACCTGGATTCCCGTCCGCCGGTAATGAGCATCGGCTACCAGTGGGTAAAGAAGCACTACGGTGAGGAGCGCGCGCAGAGGCTTTGCGTGTTGAACCCCCAAGCTGTTTTTGAAGGCAAGGACCTGCCCGACCTGCCGCCGGCCTCAGACATGTACGCACACTTCGACCAAGAGCAAAAGGCTGAGTACGGCAAGAAAAAGCCGGGGCTGCTGCGGCGCATGCTGGGCCTGGGCTAAAGCATTTTCCCTGATGCTGTGCAGCGCGGAGGGTATCTCCCTGCGGCTTTTCCCGCCGGAAAAGCCGCGTTCACGGCCGCTGATCCCTGTGCGCCTTCGGGGAAAATGCCTTGTGGCTGCTCTACAGCCCCAAGCCGCCGTCCACCGCGATCACCTGCCCGGTCAGGAACGGCGTGGCCCTGGCAAGATAGACGACCAGCTCCGCCACATCCTCGGCGGTTCCGTTGCGGCGCATGGGCGTTTTTTCCACGAATGAGGCATATGCGCCGTCCGGCTCGCCCCCGGTCACGATCATGCCCGGCGCGACGCAGTTGACCGCGACGCCCGGCGCCCATGCCTTGGCCATGGTTTGCGTCAACATATGGAGCGCGGCCTTGGACGCGCAGTAGTGCCCGTGCGTCGCCCAGGCATGCATGCCGCCGAGCGAGCCCAGATTAAGGACGCGGCCCGTGTGCGGGGATGCCCGCAAATGCGGCAGTGCAGCCTGCGCGACCAACCACGGCGCGCGCGTGTTGGTTAGAAACATGCCGTCCCACTGCTCCGGCGAGAGCGCTTCCAGCGGTGCGCTTTCAAACGCGCCCGCGTTGTTGACCAGGATGTCAAGTCCGCCGGCCCAAGCGGCTGCGTGTGCCACGGCGGCGGAGATCGAAGCGGGCTCGTGAAGGTCGCAGCTCCAGGCTTCCGCGCGTATGCCCTCGCTCCGTAAGTGCCGCACCGTTGCTTCCGCTTCCGAGCGTGAGCGATTGTAGGTAATCGCGACGGAGGCACCCGCGCGGGCCAGCGCTGACGCGATACCCGCACCGATCCGCTTCGCTCCGCCGGTGACCAAGGCGCGCCTGCCGGCAAGGGGTTTGTCCTGTTCCGGAACAGCTGTCATTCTGCCATCGTATGCTGAGCTCGCGGGGTTAGTTACGCCGAGCGGCAAGGGTTGCCTGTGCTCAAACAACTTTCCGGTGCCGGTGTACATCTTCTTACCTAGCGGCTATGCTTCGCCACATTTCCATCGCCGTTCTTCTCAGCTCCGTGTTCCTGGCCGGATGCGGGAACGCGCACCTGCCCGGATTGAGCCGCGCGGGCGCGCCGGCGCTTCGCGATGACTCCGGACGTCACGATGTCGCCGACCCGAATGCTTCCTATGTAGGCTCCATTGACAAGCCGAAGCTTCTTGCAAGGCCGGCGATCCTCGATGTGAACGGCGTACCTTCCTGCGACCCGGCTCGCTTGAACCTTTTCGAGTCCGAGGCGCGCAGCAACGGCAACCACCACCTCGTCCGGCTCACCTTTGCAAACAGCGGCGAGGCGTGTCGCCTCGGCGGGTTCCCTTCCTTGACGCTGCTGGGGCGCGACGGCTCCGTGATGGGGACGGTGCGGTTGGAAAAGGTGTCCGCCGCCGCGATTGCGGCGACGCTCGCGCCTCCCACGGTGCGGACGGCGGACGACGAGGAGAATGCGCCCTCGCCTCAGGTGCTCCTAGCCGGCAACGGCGGCGCGTCCTTCAGCGTCGGCTGGACGGCGGGTGAGGCCTGCGCGGAGGTCGCCCGCATCGCGGTCGGCGCCCGGCGCGACGCGGCCGGTTCTGCTGAACCGGAACTTGCGGCTTTGCGAGGAC
>CAXTUV010000237.1:0-5491 GCA_964247445.1 uncultured Acidobacteriaceae bacterium
CAGCTGGGGCGTCAACTGCTCGGCAATCTTGATCCCTTGGTGCCTGTTCTGGGGCGGGCGCTCCAGGCTTTTCCACACACCGGGGTGCAGGCGGTAGGCCGGGGCTTCCAGGCAGCCGAACGCTTTCTGCCGTTTGTCAGGATGTTCGCGGGCAATGCCGCGCGCGCCGATGTTGCCGCGCCAAATCCCCCACCGGTGCCGACCGCAAACGCCGACCATGCGACAGCGCTTGAAAGTGAGGTCAGGGGTTTGCGCGAGCGCGTCCTGATGCAAGAAGACCAGCTGCGGCGGACGCGCGACAGCCTGGAGCGGACGGTTGCCGAACAAGGCACGCTGGCTCACCTAGCGCACCAGCTCCAAGACCGCTCGCGGCTGCTGACAGCCGGGCTTTTTATTCTGCTTTTGCTGGTGGTCGTGCAGGTAGTTTTACTTGCATTTGCGCTGCGGCGGTAGGGAACCCGGAAAAGAACTCACCCAAAGGTGGAAGTTTTTTGATTGCCAATTGTCCCGGCGCACGTCTAGGATGCCCCAGAATCGGAAACGCAGCTCCTCCTGTTTCGGATTCGTTTTGTTCCCGAGTGGTTACAACCTGACCGGCAACACTAGACCGTGGAGTGCCCCTTATGGCGTGGTATGCCTACTGTGTCACCGAGAAGTCAGCTTTCCCCGAGCTGCTGCATCACCGCAAACCGGTTCCCCTTCCCCAGGTGACCGGCATCAACGGCAATCAAGCCTTTCTTTACAGCGCCAGCGACCTGGCGGTTGTGGTTTCCGAGCACGCCCCCTCCGATACGCCCCCTTCGCAGCAAGCCAAGGACCATGCCCGGGTCGTAGCGGCCTGCTTCGCTTCGGCCACGGTGCTGCCCTTCCGGTTCGGTACCGTATTCGCCAATGACGAGCTGCTGCGTCGTTCGGTGCGGGCCAACCAGCGCCAGTTCCTGGCTAACCTGCTCTTGCTGCACGGCAAAAGCGAAATGCATATGAAAGTGACGATCGAGGACGCCGGACGTGAGCAGGGGCGGGAGGATGCGCACCTCGGCCCGGGCGGCCGCACCCACCTGAGCGACCTGCGCGAAAGCGCGTCAAGGCAGCGCGAGCGGCAAACCCGCGCCCGCTCCTTGTCCGTGCAGCTCCATCGCATGTTCGCGCCCTTGGCCGAAGAGCTGAGCTGCCGCCGCTTGGAGGGCGGCAAGATGCAGCTCGACGTGAGCCACCTGATCCCGTCGCGGCTGGTGGAGCGGTACACGAACAAGTTCGCCCTGGTACGGGACCAGCTGCCGGGCTGCCGGATGCAGCTGTCCGGGCCTTGGCCGCCGTACCATTTCGTCCAAAACCTGCAACGGACGGTCGCCCCGACCGCCGCGGTACAGGCCCGGGCGATCTCGGCTTGAACGCTACTGCTGCTTGCGGGCGAGCAGCAGTGCGTTTTCGCCTTCGCGGCGCAGCGCGCCGGCCCGGTCCACCTTGCTCCAAAATGCCAGGAAATAGTCCCCGGCGGAAAGAACGGAAACCAGAGCCATGAAGTAAATCGCGGCGACAGCGATGGAGTGCACGGGCAGCACGAACCAGCCCACATACCAAACCTGCCATTCATGATCGAGCACGGCGGTGACCACGGACACGATCTGGATCACGGTTTTCAGCTTGCCGAGGTCGCTGGCCGCGATGGTGAACCCTTCGGAGGCGGCGATGGAGCGCAGACCGCTCACCAGGAACTCGCGCCCGATCACCACCGTGGCCATCCAAGGCTTGACGATGTGCGGGTTGTACTCAACAAGCGAGATAAAAGCGGCCGTGACGAGCAGTTTGTCCGCGAGCGGGTCCAGCAGCATGCCGAGCGTCGTGATCTGACCGCGCTTGCGTGCCAGGTAGCCATCCACCCCGTCCGTGACAAAGGCCAGGATGAAAAAGATGGAGATGCACAGCTCCTGCACCCCGGGCTTGGAACGCAGGGGAAAGTAAGGCGACAGGAGCCAGATTAGGAGCGGCACACACAGGATGCGGCTGGTCGTGATGGAGTTGGGGAGATTCACTCGTGAGACGCCGGGCTGCGGGGTGTGGATTGTACCCTCATTATGCACCAGCCCGGCTGCGGCAGATTCGCCCTTGACGGGACAAGGCGGGTCCCATGTCGATGAAGCGACTCAGTCCGCCCGCGCCGCAGCCATGTCCGCTTCGTGCCCCAGTTCCCGCTCCAACCGCGCATGCAGCCGGTCGCTGAATCCGACAGGCAGCTCAAACACGCGGTCGTCCGCGGTAAGCACCAGGATATTGCGGGTGGAATCGAGCACGGCCGAGCAGATTTCACAATGCTCCAGATGCTTTTCCACCATGATCCGGGTGTCCTCGGGCAGGTCCCGATCCAGGTAGTCCGATATGAAACCCCATACATGTTGGCAATCTACGACCAAGGCACCCACCTCCTTTTCGGCTTTACCGCGGGTCGCTGGAGCTGCGGTGTGAGCTGCTTCTGTAACATGATGCGTGCGCGGTGCAAACGAACCTTGACCGCCGCGACAGAGATCGACAGCGCTTCAGCGGTTTCATTCACGCTCAGCTCCTCGACGTCGCGGAGCACGAACACCGACCGGTAAATCGGCGACAACCCGTCCACGGCGGCTTTGAGCATTTCGCGCACTTCCGCGCGCTCGACGGCTTCGGACGGGATCTCGTGCCAGTCACGGAGCAGAGCCGGCGAGATAATCTCCGTGCCATCTTCCGAGGTTTGGTCAAGCGACTCAGTCCTGTGATTGCTTTGGCGGCGCAAACGGCTCCGGGCCTCGTTCAGCGTGATGGAGATCAGCCAGGTGGAGAACTTCGCCTCCGAGCGGAAGCTGGACAGATTGCGGAACGCCTTGAGAAAGGCCTCCTGCGCGACGTCCTCGGCATCCGCCTCATTTTTTAAAAATGAGAGCGCCATCAGGTATACCTTGCGCTCGTGAGGCCGGATCAGCTCATGGTAGAGCTGCGTGTCGCCGGCGAGGATGGAGGCGATCATTTCCGCCTCGGTCACTGGTTTGCTGGCTTCCATCAGAGGTAACGAGCTCCTTCGGGGGAGAGCGCCCGATGTCCCCAGCATACCTTCGCCAGCCGACCGGACGCGGGGCTTCCAATTTTAGGAGGGGACGGCCCGGACAGCGGTTACAGGCCTGAGCGCGATCGTCCCCGACCTACCCGTGTAACTTCGGGCGCTTCCCGCAATCCCAGAAACATACCGCCGGCGAGGCGCGCTCTGCTTCCTTCGGTATCGTGCCATACACCGCTGACACAATGCCGGGCGGCAACCCTCACCTTTTGCTGGACTTCGTGGCGCAGACGCCCGCGAAAACCGCATCGCACTGCATGAAAGGATTCTTCCTCGATGAAACGAAGCCTGAAGTTGGCCATCCCCGCCCTATGCCTGCTCGGCAGCGCCGCGCTCCAAGCGCAAACGCCCAGCGACAGCGAGAAGCGCAGCGAGATCAGCGGGCAGATCGGCGCGACCATCACGCCGAACGTGACGCTCCAAAACGGCACGGTCGCGCAGTTCAACTATGCCTTTACGGTCGGTGCCGAGTACGACTACCGCTTGCTGAAGTTCAAGGGCGTCGCGATCTCGCCAGGCGTTGACTTCATCGCCTCGCCGAACGACGAGAAGTTGTCCAACCCGGCGGCAAACATCACCCCGCAGTACGCGTTTCTTTTTCTGACCCCGAATGTCCGGTTTACTATCCGTCCCGACTCCGCGATCCGTCCCTTTGTCCTATTCGGCGGCGGGTACGCCAACTTCGCTTCGAGCACGCCGGCGGTGCCGCTTGTAAGAGTACAAGGCAACGGCAGCGGCGGAGCGTATGAGTTCGGGGGCGGGGTCGACACCAAGCCGCTCATCACGCTTCCCAAGCTGCCGATCTTCGGAGCCGTGCCGGTGGGGGCTCGCGTCGAGGTGCGGGACTGGTATTCGACCAAGCCCAACTACGGCCTGCCGTCGGGCGGCGGGCTCCAAAACCAGATTGCCTTCACAGCCGGGTTGCTGGTGCACTTCTAGAGAAACCGACGGGCGGCGCGAAGCCGCCCGTCTCTCGTCTACAGCTGATTGAGGATGTCCGACGCCGTGGTGCGGTCGCCGTGCTCATGGCTGATCTTCTCAAACGTGATCTTGCCTTCCTTGTCCAGGATGAACGTGGATGGGTAGGCGGTCTCGTGCGGCGCGTCCCAACGCAAACCGTAGGCATTAGTCATCTTGTAATCGGGGTCGGTCACCAGCGTGACGTTCGGAGGCAGGTTGGCCTGCTTGGCCAGGAACTCCTTCGCGTGCTGGTCCAGGTCGGCGGGCGGGCCTGGGTACACCAGCACGACATCGGTATTCTTCGCCTTGAAATCCGAGGCGTGGTCCACAAAGTCGTGCACCTGCTTGGTGCAGTATGGGCACTGGTAGCCGGGGTAGCCACGCAGCACCACCAGTACGGTTGAGCTCGCCTTGGCGACCTTGCTGTCCAAGCTCACCGACGCGCCGGTCGGGGTTGCCAGGGTAAAGTCAGGGGCGGTCGCGCCCTTGGCCGGGGTATCGGCGAGCGCAACGGTCGACGCCGCCGTGATGAGGGCCGCGACGGCGAAGCGACGCATGGCTGGGAATACGTGCATAGAGAAACTCCTATTCTGATTTCCATCGTAAGAGCAAGCGCGGCAGCGCAAGTTACACAATCGCGTAACTTGCGCGATGCCAGGGCATCCTATAGCCGCTGAGGGGTTTTTCCCTGGGATTGAGGCGCATGATGAGGTCGGTTCGCTGGTTGCTGTGTTTGCTGCTGGGTTTGGGCGCTCCCGCGTGGTCGCAACTGCATGAAGCCGGCGATGGCTCGCCCGGGCCGGTCAAGGCTTCGCACCTTACGGCTGAGCTCGTTGCCGGTGCGAAGTCACTTGCGCCCGGCGGTGCCACGACGGTTGCGCTTTCACTGAAGATGGACCCAGGCTGGCACGTGTACTGGAAGTACGCGGGCGACGCGGGCGAGCCGCCCATGGTGAACTGGACTCCGCTGCCCGTCGGGCTGTCCGCGGGGCCCATGCAGTTTGCCGCGCCGCACCGGCTGCCGCTGGGGCCGCTGATGAACTACGGCTACAACGACGCGGCGGTGTTTCCCATCGCGCTCCAAGCCGCTGGTTCGGCCGCGCCCGGGACCGCGAAGCTGCAAGCCCATGTGGTTTGGCAGGTGTGCAAGGCAGGATGCGTGCCGGGCCGGGCCTTTCTCGGCGTGAGGCGGCCCGTAGCGACGGGCCCGCAAGCGCCGGTGACGAATCCCCTCGTCACAGCGGCGCTCGCTGCTGAACCGACCGCTCTGCCCGGCAACGACCGGACAAGCATCGCCGGAAACAGCAGGCAGCTCCAAATCGATCTCAAAACCGGCCGGCGCGAGTCCGGCGCGCAGTTCTACCCCGCGGACGACGAACTGATCACCAACGCCGCGCCGCAAACCATAATTCCGCCCTCGGATGGGCTGAAGCTAACACTCGCACG
>CAXTUV010000238.1:0-3366 GCA_964247445.1 uncultured Acidobacteriaceae bacterium
GATGTACTCTTCCACCTCGGGCGGCGCGGGAACGATGGCGGCAAAGGTCGTCGCCGGGTCCGTGCCGATCGCAACGGCGACCTCCAAACGGTCGCCGACTTGCTTGGAGTAAGTCACGCGCGGCGCTTGGATGGTACCCCCGGCAGTCTCCGCCATCGTTCCCGCGCCGCCCGAGGTGGAAGAGTACATCATTTCCGGCTTCCTGCGGCAGAAGCCGCTGGAGCTGGTCAAGTGCGAAACCGTCGACCTAGAGGTCCCCGCGCACGCCGAGATCATTCTGGAAGGGTTCGTGAAGCTCGACGAGCTGCGGACCGAGGGGCCGTTCGGCGACCACACCGGCTTTTACACGATGGAAGAGGAGTATCCGGTCTTTCACCTTACCGCGATCACGCACCGCCGTGACCCTGTGTATGCCGCGACGATTGTCGGCAAGCCCCCGATGGAGGACGCCTGGATGGGTAAGGCGGTGGAGCGCATCTTTCTGCCTTTAATGAAGCTGACCTTGCCGGAGATCGTGGACATCAACCTGCCCATGGAAGGCGTGTTCCACAACATCATGGTGGTCGCGATCCGCAAAAGCTACGCCGGCCATGCCCGCAAGGTGATGAACGGAATATGGGCGCTGGGCCAGGCGATGTTCACCAAGTGCATCGTGGTGGTGGATGAGGATTGCGACGTGCAGGACCTGGGCGAGGTGGTGCTGCGGACCGCGAACAACATCGACCCGGAGCGGGATATCCAGTACACGCTTGGGCCCGTGGACTCGCTCGACCATGCGTCCCGCCTGCCGAACTTCGGGTCGAAGATGGGCATCGATGCGACGCGGAAGTGGGCGGCGGAAGGGTTTACCCGGCCGTGGCCGCCGATGATCGCGATGGATGCGGAAACGAAGGCGAAGGTGGATGGGGTGTGGAAGCGGTTGGGGATTGGGTAAGCGCGGCTTTAGGATGAGCGCGAGGAGGACGCATGATTCAGATCGAGTTGCAGCCGGAGACGGAGGCGCGCTACGCCGCCGAGGCGCAGGTGCGTGGGATGGCGCTGGAGGAATATCTTGCTGAGAAGCTGGAAGCTGAGGTGGCCGAAATGCCGAAGCAGGAAGATATCGCGACTGAGCTTGCCAAGCTTGAGGTGTTCCTCAAGGAGTTTACGAAGTATTCAGATGAGATTCCGTTTCTTCCCGATGAGGCTATCACTCGGGAAAGCATCTATGGAGATCATATATAGTGGCGTTGCGCTATAGCCTGGACACAAATGTCTTAATACGGCTTGCGCGCTCCGTAGAGCCGGAGCACAACCTTGTCTCAGGCGCGGTGCATGGGCTGACGCAGCAAGGAATCGAGCTCTGTTACACCCCGCAGAACATTGGCGAGTTCTGGAATGTCGGGACACGTCCCAAGGAACGAAATGGCTTCGGCCTTTCGATTTTGAAAATGGCTCAAGAGATAGCTGCAATTGAGCAGAAATTTACCTTGCTTGCCGAGAATGCTCGCGTGTACGAAACCTGGGTGCGCTTGCTGAAAGCGCATGATGTGCGCGGCGTGCAGGTCCACGACGCTCATTTAGCAGCCACCCTGGAAGTGCATAATGTTAGATATCTACTTACGTTCAATGGCCGAGACTTTGCCCGGTACGGGTCTTTGATCGCCGTTCATCCGACGGACATATAGCCGCCCTGGCCCGATGCGCTTTTATAGTTCGCGTAAAAGTCCTCAGACGGATAAGCCAGCATAATGCGCTCGACTTCGAGCATCGTGATTTGTTTTTCTCTGGCTGGCGTAGTGATCGTCTGGACCATAGGCGTCGCAGGTAAAGCGTCAAGCTGCACAATCTGTAGGCCGTCATCAAAAGTACAGCTTGTGTAGGGCCGTATCGCAGGCGCAACCCTCCCCTGTGCAAGCGCGTGAGCGGAAAATATAAGTGCCAGCGGAAGTATCATTGCCCGGTTCACGAGGTGCATGTCGGCAGCTTAACCGAAAACATGACGACTCAGCCTCAACGGCTCAGCGCGTCATCCGGGAACCTGGGAATCCCGAAGTGCCCGCGCAGGTGCAGGAGGTCGAGCGTGCGGATGTCGCCCGATACGGTAATCAGGTTGACGCTCCGCTCGCCGGCGAGCAGGATGGCCGCCCCGGCGAAGTCGGCTCCGTGCGTTTCGAGCCATACGTCCGTGCGCCCCGGACCGGCGGGGATGAACTGATTCGGCGCGCCCGCGTTGGGCGGCTGCCCCGCGCCTTGCGCGTCCGGCAAGCGGTTGGCGGTTACGATGTGCTTCCAACCTAGTGAGCTGTATTGGGCGCGGATGAGGTCGACCGATGTGGGATCGTACCCGCCATACTGCGGAAACCGGTACAGGTGAACGCCGATGCCGTTGAGCCGCGCAATGGTCCGGCGGGTCTGGTCGTCCACACCCGCGAAGCCGCCGGCAAGCGCGAGCAGCGAGCGGTCAAAGGTGAAGTCGGTGTGCCAGGAGGCTTGGCTGCCCAGCGCGGCCAGCCCTTGCGGAATCAGCGTGAGCGCGTCGTACTGCGGCGGCGGGGCGATGGAGAAGCCCGGCGGCGGGGTTTGCTGGGCGGTTAGCTGCTGCGCATGCACGAAAATGGCTGCGAAAACGAAAGCAAGGATGAGTGCGGGGCGCATAGGATTAAGCCCTCCATCTGCTTTTCGTAAACCCTCAACACTTTCCAGTGTTGCGCGGGGTCTGAGTCGTCGTTTTACTTACATCGAGAGCTGCTTCGCTGGGAGCTTTCGGCGCGGAGTGCGCCGGTTCGGCCGGCAGACTCGATCGTTTCCCGCAAGAGCGCGTCAGCGAAGGAAATGTGTAATGAGAGCCACCACCGTGCCGCCTAGGATAAAACTGACAATGGGTGCCAAGCTCCGCTCTCGCTCCAGCTTGAGCGCTTCCGCGTTGAGCTTATTCTGTTCGGCTGTGAAGTTCTTGGTCTCCTCGCCGTACTTGCGCGTTTCCGCGATCGCCCGCTCAATGTCAGCAAGCTGCTGCGCATAATCCATGCTGGGCCGCGTCGTTTCGTTCATCGTGGCTTTCTGTCGTACCTACTTCAAGCCTAATCCTTAATCCAGCTATTGAGCTTGCTTCACTTCCACCCTCACCAGGTTGTGCACCGAACGCGCGGGTTTCGCGTCCTCGCTGACCACCAGTTTCCACGGGCCTTCCTTCGCGTCCAGGGGCTTGCCGTCGAGCGAATCGGCGACCATGACCGTGCCGGGGTGGAAGCCCGGTTCGATTTCGGCGAGCGCCAAGACAGCTTTGTAGCCGTCTGAGCCGGTCGCGACGATGTACTCCCCGAGCGCTTTGCCCTTCACGGCTGCCCCAGCGGGCGCGCCGAGCAGGGCGAGCAGGTCGATAAG